>CAIKWV010000224.1 GCA_903831165.1 uncultured cyanobacterium | reverse complement strand
CTCGATGTCACCCCGGCCATCCGGGACTACACCGAAAGCAAGATCAGCCGCGCCATCAATCACTTCGGCGACATGGTCAAGGAGGCGGACGTGCACCTGTCCGTCGCCCGCAACCCCCGGGTTCCCCAGCAGGTCGCCGAAGTCACGATGTTCGCCAACGGCACCGTGATCCGGGCCCAGGAACGCAGTGAAAATCTCTACGCCAGCATCGATCTGGTGGCCAGCAAGCTGAGCCGTCAGCTGCATCGCTACAAGGATCGCCTGCACGAGCGCACCCATGGCCCGGTGCATCGCTCCGCCCGCGACGAGGAGAACGGCGCCGCCAACCTGCCGCCCCCCGGCACCCCAATCACCGACGGCATGGAGCCGGTGGTGCCCCATCGCGGTGTGCGGCGCAAGTACTTCGCCATGCCGTCGATGGATCTGGACGAGGCGTTGCATCAGCTGGAGCTGGTCGATCACGACTTCTATGTGTTCCGCGATCAAGGCACCGGCCAGATCCAGGTGGTCTATCGCCGCAACCACGGTGGCTTCGGCGTGATTCAGCCGAAGGACGGCTGAGCCGATGGCCAGGGGGCGCGAGCTGCCGGAACTGGCGCCGTTGATTGATCACGCCCTGCTCGATCCCCACCGGGGCCGGCAGGCCGTGATCAACTGCTGCGATGAGGCCCGCCATTTCGGTTTTGCCGGGGTGTGCCTGGCCTCGCGCTGGCTGGATGTGGCCCGCGAACGCCTGCCCATGGGGGATCCGGTGCGGCTGATTTCGGTGGTGGGCTTCCCCTTCGGCGCCGTGCCGGCTGCGATCAAGCGGGCCGAGGCGGAAGCGGCCGCCGCCGCCGGTGCCGATGAACTGGATGTGGTGCCCGATTTCGGCGCCCTCGCCGATGGCGACAGCACGGCGGTGCTGGACGACCTGGCGGCGATCACCGAGCTGGGATTGCCGGTGAAGGTGATCGTCGACATCGCCAGGCTTGATCCCCAGGCCCTGGAGCTGCTGGTGGAGGTGAGCATCGATGCGGGTGTGCGCTGGCTCAAGAGCGGCAGCGGCTTCGGTCCGCCGGTGACGCCCGCCCAGGTGGAGCGCCTGCGCCAGTTGGCCCGGGGGCGGGCGGCGATCAAGGCCTCCGGCGGCATCAACGACCTGGAGCAGGCCATGGCCCTGGTGCAGGCCGGTGCCACCCGCCTGGGCACCAGTCGCGGGGTGGCCCTGATGCAGGCCCTGCGGCGGCCCGCAGCCGGCCGGGGCCAGGCCGATGGCGAGCGCCGGCGGGATGAGGCGACTGAGGCCGGTCTGGGGCTCCCTGACGACCGCCGCGACGAGCGCTCATGAGGACCCGCGCGCCGCAGGTCCGGGCGAGTGGCGGCTCCGGGGCGGTGACCGCCGGGAACAGCTGCAAGGCTCGCTGAGCGCCGCCGATGCCGGAACTGCTGCTGGAGGGCCTCGCCCTCACCTGCCGCCCCCTGGGCGAAAACGACCGCCTGCTGACCCTGCTGAGCGAGAGCGAGGGGCTGACCCGCCTGGCGGTGCCGGGGGCGCGCCGGCCCAAGAGCAGCCTGGCCGGGGCGGTGCCCTTGGCCCATCTGCGCCTGCAGGTGGGGGGCAGCCGGGGCCTGCGGCGGGTGCGCCAGCTCAAGGTGCTGCGCAACTACGGCGCTCTCGGCCAGCGGCTCGAAACCCTGGCGGCAGCCCAGGCCCTGGGGGAGCTGTGTCTGCAGATGGTGCCCGAGCAGGCCCCGGCCCCCGGCGCCCTGGCCGATCTGCTGATGCAGCTGGGCCGCCTGGAGGCGCTGGTGAAGGAGCGCAGCGAGCGGCTGGAGGCCCTGGCGATCGCCGTGCAGGGCAGCGTGCACCTGCTGGCCCTGGGGGGCTATGCCCTGCCGCTGCAGCAATGTGCCCGCATGGGCGAGCCCCTGGAGCCGCCCCTGGGCAACTGGGACTGGCGCTGCAGCCTGCTGCCGGGGGAGGGGCTGGCGATCGGGGCGCTGCCGGGGGCCCGGGTGGTGCTCAATGCCTCGGAGCTGGCCCTGCTGCAGCGCCTGCCCAGGGCGGGCCTGCCGCGACGGCGCGATGGTGAGTTGATGGGCCCGGAGCCGGTGTGGCTGCACCTGCTGGATCTGGTCGAGGCCTGGTGCGGCGAACACCTCAGCCGCCGCCCTCGGGCCTTCAGACTGCTGCGCAATGCCTTTGAACCCATGCCCCCGCCGTTCAGCCAGCCGTGAACGGTTCCTGGCCGGTTGGGCTCCCCCTCCATGGCCAGCCGTGATCCGGCACCCGGGATCCCAAACCAGAGATGAGAGCGCTGCGATGAGTCCAGGCCAGAAGCACCAGCCCGCGATCCGAGGGATGGGGAGATGAGCGATCCCGACACCAGCGGCCAGGCCAGGGGAGCACGGGATGACTCCCCGCAGCCGGAGCCTCCGGCCGGCCAGCGGCCCCCTGGGGCCAAGGGCGGCGACACCGGCCTGGCGGCGGTGCTGGCCCTGCCGGGCTTCCGCCAGCTGTGGATCGGCCAGATCTTCGCCCAGCTGGCCGACAAGTTCTACATCGTGTTGATGGTGTTCCTGATCGCTCAGTACTGGGTGACCGAGAACCCCCAGGCCGATCCGGCCCTGG
>CAIKWV010000223.1 GCA_903831165.1 uncultured cyanobacterium | reverse complement strand
TACCAGGAGGAGAACGAAGAGGGCTCCCTGGAGGATTTCCTGGCCTCGGCGGCCCTGGCCAGTGATGCCGATAGCAAGGACACCGAGCAGGACCGGGTCACCCTGATGACCCTCCATGCCAGCAAGGGGTTGGAGTTTCCGGTGGTGTTCCTGGTGGGGCTGGAGCAGGGGCTCTTCCCCAGCTACCGCTCGCTCGATGACCCGGCCTCGTTGGAGGAGGAACGGCGGCTCTGTTATGTGGGCCTCACCCGGGCCAAGGAGCGCCTGTTCCTCTCCCACGCCTGTGAGCGGCGCCTGTGGGGGGGCATGCGCGAGCCGGCCGTGCCTTCGGTGTTTCTCTCCGAACTGCCCAGCGAGCTGCTCCAGGGCGACATTCCCCAGAGCGGCGGCGCCGCGATCCGGCGCGAGCAACGCCTCGATCGGCTGACCCGGGTGGACCGTCCGGAGAGCCGCCGGGTGGAAAGCGGTGGCGAGGCCGGAGCCCCCAGCAACGCCGTGCGCCGCCGTGGCCCCACCCCCAGCTGGGCGATCGGGGATCGGCTGCGCCATGCCAGCTTCGGCGAGGGGCAGATCACCCACCTGTTCGGCAGCGGCGAGAAGATCTCGATCGCCGTCAAGTTCGAAGGCATGGGGCCCAAGATCCTCGATCCGCGGCTGGCGCCGATCGAACCGCTGCAGCCATGAGCCTCCCGTCGCCCCCCTCTGCGGCGAGCGCCCCCCCGGCGCAACCCCTGCGGATCCTGGTGGCCTCCGGTGGCCTGATCCACCTGGTGCACCAGCTGGCCGTGATTGCGGACTTGCCCGAGGTGACGGCCCAGCTCGCCGATCGCAACGACGGCGACCCGGCAGCTGCACCCCCCATCGGCATCTGGCTCACCGGTGTGATCCGCAACAACCCCCGCGCCTTGGCCGCCATGGAAACGGCGATCGAGCGCTGGCTGGTGTTATTGCGCCACCAGGGACCGGCCAGCTTCGGTGCCATCTGCCTGCTGTCCGAGGAGCCGGCGCCAGGGGGAGATCGCTGGGATCTGCTCTGTCTCAATAACCAATGGCTGAAGGGGCAGCGCCAACTCCTGAAACTGGACTCGATCCGGCAGCTGGTGGTCTGCGGCGATGGCCTGGGGGTCTACTACCGCTGCGCCCGGGAACTGCGGGCGATCCTGCCCAGCCTGCTGAACCGGCCGATCGCCGAACCGGGACGTCGGGTGCGCTACGTGCTCAGCGGTCCGCAGCCCCTCTGGCACCGGCCGCCCCAGATTCCGCTCCAGCCCCCCCTGGCCTGCCGCGCCCGGCTGTTTGAGCTGCTGGTGCAGAGCCAGCGCGCCGCGGCCCAGGAGGTCCTGGAGTACTGCCTGACCGCCACCGCCCCCCAGCGCCCCCTCTGGATCTGCTCGGTTCCCAACCTGGCCCACCAGTTCAACGGTCGCCACATCCCCTTCACCGTGCTGGTGAGCTGGCAGCGCCAACTGCAACGGCAGCACGGCTTCGATCCCTCCCGGGACCGGCTGCTGCTGCTCGACCATCCCAAGGCGCCGATCGACGGCAGTTTCAGCAGCATCGAACTTCCCTGGCTGGCGGGTCCGGTGCGCTCAACCGTGAGCCTGGAGGTGATGGTGCAGCTGCTGCAGGAACGGCGGGCGGGCGGGCGCATCGTCGTGGCGGGGCTCACCTCAGCCCTCTATGGCGTGCGGCAGCTCACCGGCGTCGAAGTGAGCTGGCTGGGGCTGGCCCCCCTCTGGCGCCACAACCCCCGCTACCGACGCCAACCACTGGAGTTCCTGCATCGCTGCCTGCGGGTGGCCCGCATGGCCCTGCTGACCGGAGCTGGGACTGGGACCGGCCGGGCCGAAGCCGTGGGCGCTCAGTAACGCACCTGCCAGGGCCAGCGATCGGGCAGGCAGAGGAAATCATCGTTGTGGCCACATTGGAGGCCACCGGAAATCAACAACTTGCCTTCCAACCAATACTGCAAGGTGACATACAGCACAGGCAGCAAGCACCAGTGAGCCCGGTACCGATCAAGCCAGGCCAAGTAAAAGATCAACAGGCAGAAAGCGACCCCATCGGCAACGCGACAGGTGATCTGCGGCAGCCATAGATGGATGATCGACTGCTGGATCGCGATGTAAAGCACACCGAAACCTGCCAGCAGCTGGGTCAGGGGACAAAGCAGCAGCAGCCTGGGATCGAGCCGGCGCTGCAGGCAGGCCAGCACCAGCCCGATCGCCAGGGCCCACTGCAGGCGAAACACCCGCCAACTGAGGGGATAGCGGTTGAAATAATCATCCTGGGAGTAGTCCTGCAGCCGGGCCCAGGCCATCGGCGCCATCGTCACCATCAGGCCCACCAGCACCAGCAAAGCCAGCGCCAGGGGCCAGTAACGGTATAGATCCTGCCCGCACAACCTCGGCCGCCGAGCACGCCACCCGGGGGCCAGCTCCGGCAGCCGCTGTAACCAGGGCAACAGGCTGATCGGCAGGTTCAACACAAAGGTGTTGTGGGAGAGGGCCGAGAGCAGAACCCCGACACCGAGCCAGCCCCGATCGACCCGCACCAGCCTGGCCCCCTGCAGCAGCAAGGGCAGCAGCAACAGCACCGCCAGAGCCTGACGGGAATGGGCGTTCTGCATGAACCCCCGCAGCATCGGACTGCAGGTCAGCACCAAGGCCCACCAGCCGGCCCAGGGCCTGGCGCGCCAGAGGTGGGCCAGCAGGATGGCCGCAGCGGCATAACCGCTGACCACCAGACCCTGGACGGCCGCCATGCGATAGGGCAACCACAGCAGCAGCGGCCGCAGCAGGCGCCAGAGCAGCTCCGGCGGCGCCCGATCCGGATCCCACTCCAGGTAATGGGAGAAGCGGGTGTTGTCACTGGTCCCCCAGCTGGCCAGGGTGAAGAACACCAGGGTCAGCAGCAGCAGCAGCCCCACGGCCCCGTTCCAGACCCT
>CAIKWV010000222.1 GCA_903831165.1 uncultured cyanobacterium | reverse complement strand
GGCCCAGAACAGGTTCAGGGCGCCGTTGTGCTGGCGGTCCTGGGGCCCGAACCAGAGCCAGAGATTGACCAGCACGAACACCCAGCTGACCAGGCCGAACAGCAGGCCGTTCCAGAACCGGGGCGCGCGCATCCAGTCCCGCAGCTGCGGTTTCCAGCGCCAGAGGTCAAAGCGGGCCCGCTGAGGGCCGCGCCGCCCGGTCCAGAACACGTCGTCGGGCAACAGCTCGGGATGGCTACCGGCGCACTGGCGCAATGCCCGCTCGATCAGCTGGGTCATTTCGCGCACATTGCCCGGGAAGTCGTAGGTCTGCAGGCGCTTGATCAACTCCTCGCTGATCTGGGGCGGCCGGCTCCAGCCCAGGCTGAGGGCCTTCTGGCGCACGCCGTAGCGCAGCCACTCCCCCAGATCCTGGCGACGCACCCGCAGCGGCGGCACCCGGATCAACTGGCAACAACCATCGAACTCCGGCAGGGCCTTCTCCGCCGTGAAAAAGACCCGACCCGGGAATTGGAAGACCGCTCCGGGTTGATCTGGATCGCTCCAGCTGCCGTCGCCGGCCAGGCGCAGCAGCCGGGGCCGCAGCTCCGCCGGCGCCAGATCCAGCTGATCGATCAGCAGCGAACCGGCTCCAAGGCACTCCAGCAGGGAAGGCTCGCCACCGCCGCTGGCGAACAACTCGGCACCATCGGGCCGCAGCAGGGCGGCATTGAGGCGCACCAACAGCTGGTTGCGGGCTGAGGAGCCGAAATGGATCAGGGCGGCGATGTTGTCCTTCTCCAGGCCCGGCTCGCCGCTGATCAGCACCGGTTTGCCATCGGTGGCAACGGAAGCCCGGCGAATCGAATCGCGCAGGTTCTGGGCATAGCGGCTGTTGCCGACGATGCCGCGCCGCACCCGACCCAGCAGATGGGGGGCCAGGCGCAACAGACAGGCCGCCGAGGTTGCAGCCGCCTCATGCGCAGGGCCGGCCTGGGGCCCAGGTCGCTGATCGCTGGCCGGCCCGCCTTCCTGGAACGCCGATGTCACGCCTGGTCCACGGCTGCAGCGATTCTGGACCGAAGATGACCGGGTTGCCGTTGCCGCTTCACGATGAGCCTCAGCCTCTATGGCGCCGCCCGCAGCCGGGCGTCGATGGTCCGCTGGTATCTCGAGGAGAAAGCCATCCCCTACGCCTGGATCAGCCTCGATATGGGCGCCGGTGAGCACCGGCAGGAGTCCTTTCTGGCGATCAACCCCTTCGGCAAGGTGCCCGCCCTGGTGGACGACAGCCTCCAGGGGCCCGATGGCGGGCCGCTGAAGCTGTTCGAAAGCGGCGCCATCCTCCAGCATCTGGCCGAACACCACGGCCAGGAGTTCAGCGGCGAGACAGGGGCAGCCCGGCGCTCGCTGACGGTGCAGTGGCTGCTCTACGCCAACGCCAGCTTCGGTCCCGCCCTAATCCAGGCCGCCAGCAAACCGCAGGAACTGGAACGGCAGCTGGCCACCCTGGACTCGTTGCTGGCCGCCGGCCCCTCCCTGCTGGGAGCCTGTGCCAGCAGCGGTGAACCGAGCTGGGGCGCCGCCGACTGTGCCGTCCAGTCCTATCTGGCCTATCTGCCCCTGTTCTGCCCCCAGGTCGACCTGAACCCCTTCCCCCGGGTGCAGGCCAGCATCGAAGCCACCCGCGAACGCCCCGCCTACCAGCTGGCCATGGGCCAGGGCTGATGGGCGGCGTCAGCCCGGCGGCTGGGGGCGGGCCCGGCGGCTCGCAGCCAGCCGAAGGCGAACCCACGGCCCAGGCGCCCTTCCCATGGCGGGGCCATTCCTTTGAGCTGCTGGCCGCCCGGGCCCTCTGGGATCCGGACCAGGAAGTGCTGCTGGTGGCCGATCTACATCTGGGCAAAGCCGAGAGCTTCCAAGCCCGGGGCATCCCCCTGCCCAGCGATGGCGACGCCGAGACCCTCAATGCCCTGCTGCAGCTGGCCCATCGCTGGCGCCCCCGGCAGGTGATCGTGCTCGGCGATCTGGTCCACGACCGCCTGGGCCTGACCGAATCCCTGCGCCAGAAGCTGGCGGCCCTGCCGGCCCTGCTGGGCTGCCCCCTGCGGCTGATCGGCGGCAACCATGACCGCGGCCAGTGGCATGAAGGGCTGCCCCAGGAACCGGCCCAGGCGCTGGGCCCCCTGTGGCTCAGCCACGGACCCGATCCCCGGGCGGGTCTGCTCAATGTCTGCGGCCATCTCCATCCTGTGGCCCAGCTCGGCCGCAAAGCTGATCGCCTGCGGCTGCCCTGCTTTGCCTTCGACCCGCAGCGCCAGCAGTTGGTGCTGCCCTCGTTCGGCGCGCTCACCGGCGGCCATCCCTACCCGCAGCCGGCCGACCTCTGGGTCGTGGCCGAAGGCGCGATCGTGCCCTGGCCGGCGGAACGGGCCAGGGCGGCCGCCTGAGCGACAGGCTCGGCTTGCCATCCTGAGCTGCCCTGTCGGACGATCAACAACGGAGACCGCCCGGCGAACCCTTCAGTCGCCAAGCGATGGCCGCTGGCTGGTCGGCCAGCCGGCACCGCCGCCTGGGCACCGAGGACGGCCGGTCCCGAGCAACACTCAGGCGGCGGCCGCCAGGGCCCGCACCACATCGCCGCGGGTCAGCACGCCCACGGGCTGACCGGCCTCATCGAGCACGAACAGGCGCTGGATGCCGTTCTCATGCAGCTGGTGGGCGGCGGCCGGCAGGCCGGTCTGGGGGCTGCAGGTGTGGGGGTGGGTACCCATCACATCGCCGACGAGATTGCCCAGCACCTGATGCACCTGGCGATCCCACTGCAGGGGATTTTTCAGGTAAATCACGGCATCCAGCAGCATCACGTACGGGCCGGCGTCAAAACCGCTCTCCCGCACCATCAGATCCTTCTCGCTGAGTTCACCCACCAGGGCGCCCTGCTCCGACAGCACCGGCAGGCCGGAGATGTGATGGTCACTCATCAGCTGCACGGCCTCCTGCAGCGGTGTCTCCCGCCGCACACTCAAAACGGGGCTGCTCATCACTTCGCCAACGGAGCGCTCGACAACCATGCGGGAATTTCCGGATCAATCCATTCTGCTGCGCTGCCGGCTGTCGCCCGGCGCTGGCCGGCCGAATCAGCGGTGAGAATGGCCGCACCCACACCAGGAGAGACCGCTGCGCCGCCTCGCCGATCTGCTCACCATCGGCCGCGCCCTGGTGGGGCTGCCGCTGCTGCTGGCCTTGGCCGGCGGCCATCAGGCCCTGGCCTGGTGGTTGCTGCTGCTGGGGGGACTGAGCGACGCCGCCGATGGCGCTCTGGCCCGCCGGGCCGGCGGCGGCTCGGTCTGGGGAGCGCGCCTGGATCCGCTCACCGACAAAATCCTGATCGCGGCGCCGCTGATCTGGCTGGCGGCGTCCCGGGCCCTGCCCCTATGGGCCATCTGGCTGCTGCTGGCCCGGGAACTGCTGATCTCGGGATGGCGGGCCGGCCAGGGCAGTGGCGGCCCCGCCTCCTGGGGGGGCAAGGCCAAGACGATCCTGCAGTTTCTGTCGTTGCTGCTGTTGCTCTGGCCCGCGGACTGGAGCCTGGCCAGCGGATCCGGTGGCGGCCTGCCGCAGCTGCTGCACGGGATCGGCTGGTGGTTGTTCTGGCCCTCACTGCTGCTGGCCCTGAGCTCGGCCCTGGGCTACATGCGCCAGGGCCGGGGCGATCCACCAGGAACGCCGTGACAGAAACCCCTTAAGCCGTCAGGTTCAGCCAGCCAGCAGCGCATCATCGGCCGAGAAATCAGGCTGCCCCGGAGGCTTCTGGCTGTAATCGTTCTGGAAACTGTCGGCCAGGGTGGCCTCCAGGTCGTAGGCCGGTTCCCAAGCCAGCTCCCGACGCACCCGCTGGATGTCGGTGAGGAAATGGGCCAACCGCAACGGAAAGGCCTTGCGAGCTTTCTTATCCAGGCCCGCCGGATCAAAGCTGCGGATCTCGACGCTGCCGGGATCGCGGCCGCAGGCCCGGGCCGCCGCCGCCACCAGGCCGCGGAAGGTCACGCCCTTGGCTCCGGTGCAGTTGTAGACGCGGTTGGTGGCCGCCTCCACCTCGATGCAGCGGGCCATCGCCGCCGCCAGATCGGCCACATGGCCCAGCTGGGTGATGGTGCTGCCATCGCCGGGCAACGGCAGCGGCCGGCCATGGACGATGCGATCGAAGAACCAGCTCTCGATCGGGTTGTAGTTGCCGGGACCCACGATGTAGGTGGGACGAAAACTGGTGAACGGAATCCCCTGCTGGCGCAGCCAGGCTTCGGTCTCGGCCTTGCCGGCGTGGCGGCTGGCGGGATCGGTCGGCGACTCCTCATCCAGGGGCCAGAGTTCGCTGTCGGCGTAGACACCGGCGGAACTGACGTAGACGAAACGATGGCTGGGGGCGCCGGTGCGCTCGATCACCCGCCGGCTGTCGTCGAGGCTGCGGCCGGAGCTGTCAACGATGACATCGAAATGGCGGCCGGCGAGCGCCGTGAGCCCTTCATCACTGCTGCGATCCCCCGCCAGATGTTCCACCCCATCCGGCAGCGGCTGGCGGCCGCGGGTGAACAGGGTCAGCGCGTGTCCCGCCGTCAGCAGGTGGTCGACCAGGGGTCGCCCGACGAAGCGAGTGCCGCCCATCACCAGGATCTTCATCAGCCAGACCAACCGTGCCGGGCCATTCAAACGCCTGGAGCGGATCCCCGAGCTGACCCTGAGGCCCGAGCGGAGCGGGGACCGGCCCGCAAACGTCAACGATCACATGCAGAAGCTTCCAGACAAGGGGTTCCTTGAGTAGCACTGGGGACGGTGAGCCGCTCGACAGCGTCAAGCCCTACATCTGCCCCCAACCAGGCTGAAATGCCGCTTCCCGAGCCGGATTCCAGGGCCCCCAGGTCGTTTCAGCGGCCACCCCGTTGGCAGTGGATTCTGGCGGCCTGCCTGGGTCTGTTGCTGGTCGTCCTGGTTCTGGATCGTCCAGAGCACGTCTCCTTCGATCGCGGCATCGGCGATGGGTTAGCCGTCCTGTTCCTGCAGTCAGGCCAAGGTGAATCGATCTCCTGGCTGGCCCTGCTGGGTCCGAGCGCCATCGCCGTGGCCCTGGCGTTGGTGGTGGCCGTGCTGCCCCGCCGCCCCTGGAGCACGGTGCTGATGCTGTTGATCCTGGCGGCCACGACCTTGCGCTATCTGCACTGGCGCGGCGGCACCCTGGACCATCGATCCTCGCTGGGTTTCAGCTGCGGTGCCCTGATGCTGGCGGTGGAGATTCTCTATCTCTTCATTCAGGGACTGGCCCTGGTTCCATCGCCACTGTTCGACCCCTGGCGGCGGCGGCGCCAGGCCGACCAGTTGGCAATTGCGGGAGTGGATGATCGACCCAGTGTGGACATCCTGATCCTCACCGGCCATGAGGAGCAGCGACTGATTCGCCGCGCCCTGATCGCCTGCAGCAACATCGACTATTCGGAAACAACAATCAGCGTGGTCGATCGCGTCGGCCGTGATTCCGTGCGCAGCCTGGCCGAATCCATGGGTGCACGCTATGTCGAGCCTTCCAGTGCCGTCTCTTTTGTGGGCCAGGCAGCCGACCCTCTGGTCCTGGCCGCGATCGAGGCAGGCAGCAGCGAACTGGTGGCGGTGTTCGACAGCGGTTACATGCCCTTTGCCAACTTTCTGCGGCGCACCACGGGCTTTTTCAGCGATCAGCGGGTAGCCATGGTGCAGACACCCCTGACCCATTTCCGCTCAGAGTTCTATAACCGCAACCTCGGCGCCGATCAGGTGATGCCGGGCGATCGCGACATCTTTTTTCACTATGGCGAGGTGGTGCTCGATCGCTTCAACAGCGTCCAGGGCTGTGAGGGCAGCTATCTGGTGCGCCGCCAGGCCCTGCGGACCATGCTCCAGTCCACAAGCCCCGATTCCGGCGGCTGGGAGAGTCTCGGAGCCGCCAGGCTGCAACGCCAGGGCAACACGATCGTTTACCTCGACGAAATCCTCAGCATCGGCGAGGCGCCACGCACGTTCACGGACTTCCTGCGTCAACAGATCGACCATCGCCAAGCGCAACTGCAGATCGCCCTTGATGGGGGCACCGCGCCGGCGGGCAAGGGTCTGGCGCCCCTGAGGACGGGTTATCGCCTCAGCCAGCTGCTGGATCAACTGACGCCCCTGCTGCGCCTGAGTTTCATCGTGCTGCCGATGCTGGCCCTGCTGTTGGGCATCCCGCTGATTCAGGCCACGTTGAGCGACTACCTGATCTACGGCGTGCCTCTGATCATCCTGCTGCACACCTTGCCCGCCTGGCTGACCGACCAGCACTTCTCACGCTTCTGGAAAGAAGTCTCCGAAACTCTGACGTCGGTGGCGGCCATCGAGCGGCTGTACACCACGCTCGTCAACAGCGGCCGGCGGCGGCCTCCAAGCCGGTCGACAACGGTGCTTCAGCCCGATCAATCGATCAATCTCAGTCTGGCCTGGCCATTCCTGCTGGGTCTCGGCGAACTGATCACGATCCTGCTGTTGCGTTACATCCTGCCCCTGGTGCCGGGCTTCAACCCCCTGCTCAACCCGGGCTATCTGGGCGAGACGTTGATGTTGCTCTGGAATCTCCACAACGGCTGGTTGATGATCGTCTGCCTGATCTGTGCGATCGATCAACCCGTACGCCGCCAAGGCGATCGGGTGCCGATCCAGCGTTCTGGCCATCTGGTGCTGGGCAGCTTCCGCGGCGGCGGATTCACCTGTGATCTGTCGGAATCGGGGGCGGCGTTCCAACTCAACCCCGGCGTACCGGCCCCCAGCGAAGACCAAGGCTGGCTCCTGCTCGAGGACACGAATCTGCGGTTGCCGGTCGAAGTGGTGCGTCGCCTGGGCCAGGGCAATGCGATCCGGGTCGCCCTTCGCTACGCCCCCCTGGATGCCTCCACCACCGGCGACTTGCTCAAGCTCCTCTACGGCGGCGGCGTGGACCTGCCCAAAGCCAGGCAGATCGGCGCCATCAATGCCTTCTTCAGCCTGTTGGGCGGTCTCTGGGGGGCCAATCCGGTGGTGCGGCGCTACTGAAACGGCGCCCCTGTTCGGGTCTCAACGGGCTCGACAGGCCAACGGATGGCCCACCCGTTCGAAGGGCAGGGGCGGCAGGCTCAACAGCGCTTGGGAGGCCACCGCAGCGCCGGGGGGCGCCAGAGGCAGCCGGGCCGCCGGCCTGTAGGTCTGGCCATCGAACTCCAATTCAAGCCAGCCACTGGCGACTCCATCGCGGCTGCCGGCCATGCCCAGGTCACTCCAGCCGCCATGGCGGCCGCCGAGCCGATACAGAGGAGATTGAAACAGCCCACTTTCAGCCACCAACTCCAGCGCTTCCCTGCCCTCCTGGAAGATCATCAGGGTGCAGCCACGGCTGCCACAGGCGTAGGAGCCCACCACCAGGGCCAGCTGCTCGGCTCGGCCATCGCCGTCGAGATCCGCCCGGCGAACCAGATAGCGCAGGGGGCCCACATCGGCGCAATCGGGATGCTGACCAGCCGCCCGGGCCTGTTCCCACTCCGAGCTGTCGAGATCGGCAGCGGGCGCCACGACGGCGGGGGAGGGTCCATCAAACAGCCGGGCGCGCAAGGCGGCTTCCAGCCTGGGGTCAGGGCCACCGGCGCCCAACTGGGCCTGGGCGGCCGTGGTCACCAGCCATGGACCCAAGGCGCTCAAGGCCGCAAGGGACAGCCAGCGAAAGGAAGGAGCCATCGACAGTCCGGGGCAGATCAGGCCGGAATCGGAGCGGACGTCCGACTGGCCTCGGCCGATGATGGTGCCACTGAAACGCGATCTGTATGGATGTCATTCCCGCCATTGATTTACTTGACGGCCAATGCGTCAGGTTGCACCAGGGGGATTACGACCAGGTCACCCGTTTCAGCGACGACCCCGTGGCCCAGGCCCTGGCCTGGCAGGGGCAGGGAGCCCAGCGCCTGCACCTGGTGGACCTCGATGGCGCTCGAACCGGCCTGCCGATCAACGATGCGGTGATCCGGCAGATCACGGCGGCCCTCTCGATTCCGGTGCAGCTGGGGGGCGGCGTGCGCAGTGCCGAACGGGCCGAAGCCCTGCTGGCCTGTGGACTGGACCGGGTGATTCTCGGCACGGTGGCGGTGGAACATCCCGAGCTGGTGCGCGACCTGGCCGAGCGCCATCCCGGCCGCATCGTGGTCGGCATCGATGCCAAGGAGGGACGCGTGGCGACGCGGGGCTGGATCGAAGCCAGCACGGTGGAAGCCAGCGCCCTGGCCAGCAGTTTTGAGGGCTCAGCCGTCGCCGCCCTGATCACCACCGACATCGCCACCGACGGCACCCTGGCGGGGCCGAATCTGGACTTTCTGCGCACCATGGCCCAGGCCAGCTCGATTCCGGTGATCGCCTCCGGTGGCATCGGCGATCTGGCCGACCTGCTGTCCTTGCTGAGCCTGGCGCCCCTGGGGGTGGAGGGGGTGATCGTGGGCCGCGCCCTCTATGACGGTCGCGTCGATCTGGCCGAGGCCCTTCAGGCGATCGGCCCACAGCGGCTGCAGGACCCCATGAATCAGCCCGTGGCCTGAAGGGCCGCCCACACCACCCCAGACCCCGGATCCGGAGATGCCGGTGCCGGCAACGGCAGAACCTGGCGCTGATGCAAGCCAGCATCGACCGACCGAGTCCCCTATAACAGAGAACCCCCACAGCTGATTCGCGTGGCGATGGCCACCACCTCGGTCCCCAGCCATCGCCCTGAGCGCGAGCCGGCGTTCGCCGCGTCTGGCGATCGGCCTGGGCAGGCCCAGCCCATGGCTGCGGGCCGGTGGCAGAACGTCGATGACGTGTATCGCCGCTGCCGCGAATTGGGCATGCGCCTGAGCCGCCAACGGCGCATGGTGCTGGATCTGCTGTGGGCGGAAAAGAGCCATCTCAGCGCCCGCGATATTTTTGAAAAGCTCAACGATCAGGGCCGCAACATCGGCCACACCTCCGTCTACCAGAACCTTGAAGCCCTGCAATCCGCCGGCGTGATCGAGTGCCTGGACCGGGCCAGCGGGCGCCTCTACGGCTACCGGGCCGATCCCCACAGCCATCTCACCTGCAGCCAGTCCGGCACCATCCAGGATCTGGACGTGACCCTGCCGGCGGAGCTGCTCCAGCAGATCGAAGCCCTGACCGGCTTCACAATCGAGTCCTACACCCTGCATCTCTGCGGCCGTCCCCAGGCGGACTGAGCGCCGGAGCCCCGGGTCGCAGCCCGCCGAGCCCGGATCCGAAGCAACCGTTTCTCTATCTGATGCCGCAGTGGAGCGTTGCCGCAGCGAAGGCCAGGTCGGGAGCCACAGTGTTCAGCGGCTTGGGCGCCGCTGAGCTCGCCCCTGGATTGCGCTTGGCAACATCGGTACTGTGAAGCCATCCGCCTGGCTCCGTGACCCGCCGCGACCCTACGGGCCAGCCCCAGCCGCAGCTGCTGGTGTTTGCCGAGCCCTTGCAACGGGAAGGGCTGCTGGTCTGGCTGGCAGCGGCGAAGCAGGGTTGGATCGCGTTCACCAGCGCCGAAGAGCTCAAGGCAGCTCCCCAGCTGGTGCTCTGGAGCCTCCAGGGCAGCCCTGCCCCCCTGCAGCTGAGCGCCGAACTGGAGCGTCTGCAGGAGCGCTGGCAGCCGGCGCCGCTGCTGTTGCTCTTGCCCCAAGGCCATCGCTACAGCACCGATTTTCTGCTGCAACTGCCGCTGCAGGGACTGCTGGAGGAGCCGGACGCGGCGGGGCTGCAGCAAGCGGTGGCCACACTCCTGGGGGGCGGCAGGGTGGTGGAGATCGGCCATGGCCAGGCCCCGGTGGGTGCCAGCGACGAGGCCCCTGCCCTGGGCCTGGGCCAGTGGCTGCTGGTCAGCGGTCTGCAGCAGATCGATGCCGAAATCCGAGTCTGCCGGCGCCTGCTGGATCCGCCAGCTGCCGCCTGGCTGGCCGAACTGCTGCTGCTGGGTCGGCTCCGGGAACTGGCCGCCGCCCGGCAATTGCTGCTCTGGCTGTGGGGACCGATGGGCGTCGCCTGGCCAGCCAGCACAACCACCAACCCTGAGCCCCCATCGGCCGCCCCGCCCCGTGGCGTGGCGATCACCCTGAGACAACGCACCGCCGATGGCCTCTGGCAGGCCCTGCGCGAGCGTCTCAACCAGTCCGCTGCGGCAACGGCCCCCCTGGGCAGTGCCCAGTTGCTGGCCCTGGACGGTCTGCAACCAGATCGGCGCCGCGATCTGCTGCTGGCCCTGGTGGAACAGTTCGAGCAGCTGCGCCAGCGGCTGCAACAGGACGGCCTTGGCGGCGAGGTGCTATTGCGTCGTTGGCAGGATCTGCAGCCCGAGCTCCGCCGTCAGGCCTTGCGGCGCATGGCTGGCACCTACGTGCAGCTGCCCTGGCAGGGGAACCTGCGTCCCGTGGCCACCACCTGGATGGAGGCCAGCGAGCTGTCGATCCTGGATGGGGAGCTGCCGGATCCGGTACCGATGCTGGGCACCCTGATCCAGGCCCGACCGCTGCTGGTGGAGGGGCGTCTGCTGGCCCCCGACGAACCCCAGGCGCTGCTCTACCTGGAGTTGCTGCTCAACAACTGGCTGGTGCGCAGCGCCGAGCTGATCAGCGCTGAGGTGTTGGCCGTCTGTGCGGACTGGCCCGAGCTGCGCCGCTACCTGCTGCGCCCGGAACTGCTGGCCACCCGCAGCCTCGAGCGCCTGCGCAACCAGCTCAACGCGCGCCAGCGCTGGAGCAGCTGGTTTGAACGCCCGATCCAGGTCTATGAAAGCCGCCGGCCCCTCTACCGACTCGAGCAAGGTGCGATCGAGACCGTCGATCTGCTGGAACCGAGGGACCAGGAATTGCGTCAGCTGGGCTGGCTGCAGCAGGCTGTCACCCTGGCGCTGGAATCGCGCGATGCCCTGGCGCCTCAGGTGCGCAGCCTGGTGCGGGGCTTGGGCTCCCTGCTGGTGATGCTGCTGACCCAGGTGGTGGGCCGGGCCATCGGCCTGATCGGCCGCGGCATTCTCCAGGGCATGGGTCGCAGCGTGGGCCGCGGCTGAATCCAGGCCCAGTCGTTAGGGCCACAGGGCACAATGAGTTCCATGCGAGCTCCCGTCCCGGCCCTGGTGTCCCGTGGCCCCACGTCCTGCTGCACCAGCGGGTCCATGAACCACCCGTCTCCCGTTGGCATCGCCCCCGGATGGGCGCCGGACCGGCTCCAGAACCCGGGCGATGGCCATCGCAACCGACCCCTGGCCAGGGTCTTGGCCGCCCTGCTGGGCCTGCTGCTGCTGGTTGGCGGTGTCAGTGGCCTGGCCGCACCCGCCCATGCCGCCCTGGACGACGACCGGTACGACGGCAATATCTTTGCGCTCTATGCCGGCAACGGCTCCCTGGTGCCTCCCCGCAGCAGCCTGGCCCAGGCCCTGCAGGACCAGCGAGTGACGGTGGTGATCTACTACCTCGATGACAGCTCGGTCAGCAAACGGTTCGCGCCGGTGGTCTCGGAGTTGCAGCGCCTCTGGGGCCAGGCGATCGAACTGATCCCCCTGGTCACCGATCCGCTGCAGAACCGCCCGATCGAAGGGCCGGCGGACCCGGCGGGCTATTGGAACGGCACCATCCCCCAGGTGGTGATCTTCGATGGCAACGGCAAGCTGGTGTTCGACGCCAGCGGCCAGGTGGATGTCGATGCGATCAATACGGTGATCAGCCAGGCCACCGGCATCCCGATGGCGCCGCGCAGTGGCAACAGCACCACCGTGAGCTTCAACGAGCTCAACAGCGAAATCGTTCCTTCCAGCTGATGGCCGGCTCCACGGACACCTTCGGCGCGCTGGAACCCCCTAACGGGCAGCCCCAACGGCTCGAGAGCGACAGCCTCGGCAGCCTGGCGGTGCCGGCCGAGCACTACTGGGGCGCCCAGACCCAGCGCGCCCTGCACTTCTTCCGCTACGGCGAGCGGATGCCCCCGGCCATCATCCGGGCCTTCGGCCAGCTCAAGGCGGCCTGTGCCGAGGTGAACGGTGCCCTGGGTCGGCTGGATCCCTCC
>CAIKWV010000221.1 GCA_903831165.1 uncultured cyanobacterium | reverse complement strand
GGACTTTCACTCGATCGGGCCATTGCAGCCGCACTGGCCATCAGTGAGCCAGCAGCTGATACGGATGCTGGCCCTATCGATTGGCCTGAGCTGGTTGAGCGATTCAAAGCCCGAAAGCTGAGCAGCGGAGCCATCAAGCCGCGGACCTGGGCCGCCGTTTATCAGCGCCGAATGACAGAACTGCTGGCCATCCTCGCCAGCAAGACAGCACCAACCAATCCCCGGGAACTGCTGGAAGCCGTGACGGCTCGCTGGTCTGATCAGCCTGGCTCCCGTGGCCGGCAGATGCAGGTGCAGCAGACCGCGGCGCTGCTGCGATGGGGGGTCGATAACGGCGCTTTGCCTGTGGAGTGGGCCCCACCTCTGGATCTCGACCCCTTTGTGGGCCGCAAGCGGGAGGGACGGTCGATCACCACCCCGATCGAGGTGAAGCACATCCTGGAGTTGGTGGAGGCCATTCCTGATGCCCGTTGGCGCCTCGCATTCCAGTTGCTGGCGGCCTATGGCCTCAGACCAGAGGAGCTGCAACACCTTCAGCTGCGCGGCGGCCGCCTGTGGTGCAACTACCGGAAGAACACCAGCCGAGGAGCGACAAAGCCGAGACCGCTGCGGCTGCTGCCCTGCGATGACTGGGCTGAGGCCTGGGACCTGCTGGAACAGTTCAAGGCCCAGCCACTACCGCCGATGCGGCCGGGCTATGGCGCCGAGGATCTGGGTCTTTACATGCGCCGGCGGCGTCATTGGCAGGATCTGCGGCAGCAGTACGAGGCAGAAGGAGAAAAGCTGGTCCTCTATTCCGCCCGGCATGGCTACGCCCACCGCGCCCACCTGATCTGCGAACTGCCGCCGAAGGTGGCCGCTGCCGCCATGGGGCACAGCGTCGAAACGCACCTGGCTGCTTACAGCAAGTGGTGCGGTGACGACGTTGTTGATGACGCCTTCGAGCGGGCCGCGACACGCCTTGGTCGATGAACGTCCCGACTGCGATCCACGACGCCCAGGGGGACACACTGCCCATGGCGCGAGCGATGACTCCCTTCCCCGCGCCAGAAAGCAACGGATCACTCCCCCTGGTGTGCTCATGACTGGAGTGATAGATTGTCTTTGTGGTTCCCCTGCGGGACTGATTGCTCGCATTCACCATGAATCCCAAGGAGCTGCGGCTTGCTCAGATGGATGCGGTGCTTCAGGACGCCGCCAGCCATTCACTGCCGCAACGGCCGCCGGCGGGCTGGCTGCGGGCCATCCGTGAGGCCCTGGGCATGACCTCCGCTGCACTCGCGGCTCGCTTAGAGATCACAGCTTCCGGGTTGCGAAAGCTGGAGCAGGCCGAGGCGACCGATGCCATCACGCTCAGCACCCTGCGGCGGGTGGCCGAGGCGCTCGACTGCGAGCTGCAGTACACGTTGGTGCCCAGGCGCCCGCTGCGGGAGCTGAGAAGGCAGCAGGCCCTGAGGCTGGCGCAGCAGTGGCAGCAACGCGCCGGCCGAACCATGGCGCTGGAAGCGCAGCCCATCGATTCGCCATCCGAGGGAGCACAGCAGCGGCTCGAGGCCATGGCCGAGGAGATCCTGCGCACCAGCGGCACCCGGCTATGGGATTGAACGAGGACCT
>CAIKWV010000220.1 GCA_903831165.1 uncultured cyanobacterium | reverse complement strand
GGGCCTGGTGGTGGCCGCTGATTCTGCTGGCCTATCCCCTGGTGGGTCGGCTCTGGTGTTCCTTCTGTCCGTTCATGGTCTGGGGGGAGATCAGCCAGCGGCTGGCCCGAAGCCTGGGCTTTCAACCCCAGCGCTGGCCCCGCGGTGAAACCGATCGCTGGGCGGCACCGGCTCTGGCCGCCGGTTTCGCGGCGATTCTGATCTGGGAGGAGGTCTGGCATCTGGCCGGCAGCGCCCGGTTGAGCAGTTGCCTACTGCTGTTGATCACCGCCGGTGCCGTGATCGGCTCGCTGCGGTTCGAGAAACGCTTCTGGTGCCGCTACCTCTGCCCGATCGGTGGCATGAATGGGCTGTTCGCCAAGCTGGCCATCAGCGAGCTGCGGGCCCAAGTGGGCACCTGCAGCGGTAGCTGCAGCAGCTACGCCTGCTTCAAGGGCGGCCCGGCTGAAGGGGAGGGCCTGGCCACGGAGGGTTGCCCGCTCGGCACCCACCCCGCCCATCTCGATGACAACCGCAACTGCGTGCTCTGTCTGACCTGCGCCCAGGCCTGCCCCCACCGCTCCGTGCAACTGCGCCTGCGGCCACCGGCCGCCGATCTGCAGCGGGAGATGTCCCCGCCAGCGGGGGAGGCCGGTCTGATCCTGGTGCTGGCCGGAGGCGTCAGCCTGCAGCACTGGGATCGGCTGCTGGGCTGGTTGCCCCTGGCGCCCCTGTCCCTGCACGGCGGAGCGCTGTTGCCGCGGCTGGCCTTCGCGTTTCTGGCCCTGGCCCTGCCGTCCGCCTTCTGGCTGCTGCTGCGCCAGGTGCTGGGGCGGGTGGGTCGGGGGGCCCGGCTCTGGTTGGTGCTCTACGCCCTGCTGCCCCTGCTCTGGGGCCTGATGCTGGCCCAGCATCTGCCGCTGGGGATGGCGGAAGCGGGCCTGCTGTTGCCGGTCAGCTTCTCACCCCTGGCAACGGGCTGGAGCCTGGAGGGCTGGCAATGGAGCGCGGATGGGCATGTGATCGCTTTCTGCCAGAGCCTGGTGGTGGCGATCGGGGCAGTCGGTTCGATCGTGCTGTTGCGCCGCCTGCTGTTGCTTGATCTCCGAAGCTGGCTGTGGGTCAGTGGTTTGGCTGTGGTGCTGGGGCTCGGTGGGCGCTGGTTGGTGGGATGAAGCCTGGGTGGCGGCTGGTTTCGCTATCGGTGGCGTTGACCGTAACCTCAGGTCGGGACAGGGCGGATCGATGATTCACGGCAGCAAAGAAGCTTCGCCTGGGCCGGAGCTTGTGGTGCTGCGTTCGGGACTGAAGCAAGGATGATTAACGCCAACCAGGCTAAGTTGACGCACCAATCGCAAGTTTTCAACATGCAACGTGGCATCCGGGTTGTGTTGGCCGTTATGGCCATGGCCTTGAGCGCCAACCCCGTCGCTGCCAATCCCGTCGTTGTTGAAGACCCAGGTGCTGTTGCCAGCCAGCATCATTCTCGTCTGTATGTGACTGGAGCCGTCGGCGCTAATTGGCCAATCGAGAGGGTGGCCACGGGGGAGGCTGGATCGTTCACAGAGTTTTCGCATCCAGGCTTTTCGACTGAAATTGGTTTGGGCTACGATTTCAAACCAGTGCGGCTTGAGTTGACGTATGCACTCGATGTCAGCCGTTTGCGTGGCTACAACAGTGTGTCTAATCAGTATTATGAGTACAATCGTGGTGGAGATACTGCCAAGAGTTCCGCCTTCGGTAGCCTTTACTGGGATCTCCTCCCCGGCAAGCGCCTGTCTCCCTACATTGGTGGCGGTATTGGCATCTCCAGTCTGAATGTCAGGGGTTTCTCAGAGCCTGGTTATGATTACGAGGGTTATACGAAACTTTTGTTCGCCTATCAGGCCAAAGCAGGCCTTGCTTATGCGATCGACAGTAAGTCCAAGGTATTTGCTGAGGCTGTATTTCGTGGGACAAGTGGATACAAAACCTTTGATGGTTTCAACGATTGGCATGACCCCTCATTTCCCAGTTGGGGAGGCCAGATTGGCGTTCGGATAAGTCTCTAATCCCTTTGCTGTTGCGATGGTCGGCAAGGAATGGTGTCGGCCTTAATTGAGTCTATATAGTGTTTGGTGATTGGATCGTGTTTGCGCTCGCCCAGTAGATTGTCTTTTGGGGCTTGCTCGAATCGGGTTACGTTATGGTGCCATGTTGGCCGGGTGCAGGGATTTTTGAGCCATCAAGCCTGGTTGAATCGGTCTTTAATAGAAAACATTTATGAATATTGCTCGTCGGATTTGTCGTGCCAACCCAGCGCGCGTTACGCGATTTGCGCTCTGGTGCAGGATCGCCTCTTGATTCAGCCTTGAATTGCAGGCTTCTCAGCGGGCGCCTTCGCAGGCCCGCTCCAGATCGCTTTCGGCATAGAGGGCGATCGGGGCCTCTGGGGGGCTCTGCTGCAGTCGGCGCATCTTGGTGAGATAGCTGGCGGCGCCGATCTGGTTGCCGAGTTCGATGCGGCTGACGCCGTGACTGCGCTGCCAGCGGTTGCACTGGGCCAGGCTGGTTTCTGCCCGCCCGCCGGTGGCTGTCAGGGCCCCGGCCAGGGCTGTGAGCAGGATCCCGGCCAACACCGGGGTGGGCCAGTGGCCGTGCGGCAGTGCCGGCACGTAGCGCACCTGGCGGGGTTGGCCCAGGTAGACCCAGGCCTGGCGGCCATCGTGCAGCTGCAGTCGCCGGCGCTGGTAGAGCCGCGGCACCCCTTCCATCCGGTCCAGCTGGGCCAGGGTGTCGCCATCAACGGCGTACACCTCACCGGCGATCGACGGGCTGGCGGCATGGCCCCGTGTGGCCCTTGCGGCTGCTGAGCCGATGCCATCGTCCGCACCGACCTCGGGGCCGTTTTTGGTGCGGGGCCTGGTTTCGCTCTGGCTTCTGGCCCGAGTCTCGCTGTTGGCCTCGGACTCGCTTTCGGCCTGGCTCACAGCTGCGTCCTTGTTGCCCGCATCGCCTTTGAAGCCGCTTTGGCCCGAGTTGTCGCCGGGGGAGTCAACGGCCTGGGAACGAACCGGTTCCGCGGCGATCGCCATCGGGAAGGGACCCAGGTCATGGAGCACCAGCCCCGGGGCTCGGGCTTCGCCTTGAAACGTTGTGGCCGCCAGCAGGTGGTGATTGGACTGGCCGCGCTTGAGGCTGCCGTAAACAAAGACCAGCTCCAGGGCTGGATCTGAACCCGGCTGTTGGCCTTCGGGATGGTCCTGATCAACAACCCCGGCCTGATCAGCTTCCATGGCCTCAGCCTCGCGACCGGCGTGCTCCTCCATAATCTCCGTGCTGATGCGGCCCTGTGATGACCATTGTCCTTTTGATCACGTTGGTGGCTTCCCTGGGGCTGATGGTGGTCATCGTCCGCCGGCTGGAGCGGGCGTCCTGAAGTCAGGCTCCTGAGCTGGAAACCCATGGAGCTCCGCCCCTGAGCCTCAGTCCCGGCCCTCGATCCGTTCGGCCTCGGCCCGCAGGCGCGCCAGCCGTTCCAGCAGGGATTCGTTGCTGAGCCGGCTGTTGAGCCGTTCGGCCAGCAGCGGAAAAGCCAGGGGGCCTGGCCGCGCCGTCGGTTGCAGCAACAGCTCGCTTTGTTGCAGCCTCCTGAGGGCTGAGCGCAGCCGGTGCTGTTCCAGCTGCTCCTCCAGCACCTCCCGGCGCGCCTGGGCCAGCAGCAGGTTGGCCGGTTCATGTTTCAGAAAGACGTCATACAGCAGGGCGGCACTGATCTGCAGCTGGCTGCCGGAATGGGCCTGGCCTGGATAGCCGTTGAGCACCAGGCCGCTCACCTGGGCAATGGCCCGAAAGCGCCGGCGGCAGAGCTCGGAGAGGTTGATCGCCTGCTGCAGGTCCGCCTCCAGCTCGGCGTCGCTGAGCAGTTCAGCGCTGTGCTCGGCGACCAGGGCCGCGAAGGGGTAACCCTTGGGGGCCAGCAGCTCGAATCCGTAATCGTTGACCGACACGGTGATCGTGCCGGCCCGGTGCCGGGCCAGGCGCCAGGCCCAGAGGAAGCCGAGGCCCTCATGCACGAAGCGGCCTTCAAAGGGGTAGGCGTAGAGATGGCTGCCCTCGCGGCTGCGGCAGGTCTCGATCAGCAACTGGTGGAGTCTCGGCAGGCAGGAGAGATCGGCCTGACGGCGCAGCAGCGGTTCCAGCGCCCGCAGCTCCGGGCTGTCCAGGCCCGCCCGGGGCCCGCTGACTTCCGTGTCCCCCGGCTTCGGGTCGAGAGCGCGGGCGCAGCGATCGACTTCGCGGCGCAGATGCTCACTCAACAGATCGGAGATGGCCAGCTGGCCCCCCGCCCAGGCGGGCACCGTGCTGCTCTTGCGCTTGCTGGCCTTGACCATGGCGGTCATCTCGCGCAGGCGCACGAACTCCAACTGGCGGCCGGCGAAGAAGAAGACATCGCCCGGGCGCAACCTGGAGATGAAGGCTTCCTCCACATGGCCGAGCACGGCGCCGCGCACCACCCGCACCGTGACGGCGCGATCGGCGGTGATCGTGCCGATGTTGAGGCGGTGGAGCCGGGCCAGGGCCGGTGCCGTGATCCGGTACCGGAAGCCACTGGCTTGGGCTTCAGCCTGCGGGCCCTTACCGGTGGGGCTGTTGTTCTCCCGGATCTCGCGGTGGCTGGGTTCATCGTTCTCCTGCCCAGGGCCAGCGGCCGGTGGGTAGGGCTCTCGCTCAAGCTTGCGGTATCGGGGATAGGAGCCGAGGCAGTCACCGCCGTGCTCCAGAAAGCGCAGGCACCAGTCCCAGGTGGCCTGATCGAGCTGGCGATAGCTCCAGCAGCTGCGCACCGTCTCCAGCTCCAGGGCCGGATCGAAGCCGGGGCCGCAGGCCAGGCTGACCAGGTGCTGCAGCAGCACATCGAGCGGCTGGAGGGGGGGGCTGGCCGGTGCTCCACCAGTCCCGCCGCCAGCCCCCGCCGGATCGCCGACACCTCCAGCAGCTCCAGGGCGTGGGTGGGCATGAACAGCACCTGGGAGGTGCCACCGGGCTTGTGGGCGGAGCGGCCGGCCCGCTGCAGCAGCCGGGCCAGGTTCTTGGCCGAACCGATCTGCACCACCGTTTCCACCGGCTGGAAATCGACCCCCAGATCCAGGGAGCTGGTGCAGACCACCCAGCGGATCTCACCGGCCTTGACCGCCGCCTCGATCGCTTCGCGCCGGCTGCGATCGATGGCGCTGTGGTGCAGAGCCAGGTTGTCTTCCATCTCCGGGCAGGCGTAGCGCAGGCACTGGTGCCAGCGTTCGGCCTGGTTGCGGGTGTTGGTGAACAGCAGGGTCGAGATCCCGGGCTCCAGCTTCGCCACCAGGTCCTCGTGCATGCGCAGTCCCAGGTGGCCCGCCCAGGGAAAGCCGTCGATGCTCTCGGGCAGCAGGCTGCGGATGGTGGTGCGGCGCTGCAGGCGGGCCGTGATGATCGTGGCGGCGGTGGTGGGAAGCCAAGGACCGCTTTGGCCTTCGTCCTGGAGGCCGCCCGCAGGTGGACCGCCCGGGCCCTGTTCGGGGCCTGGGGGCGCTGAGCACGGCTGCCAGCGGCGGACGCCCGTGGCCGCCTGGGCGGCTTCCTGCAGATTGCCGATCGTGGCGCTGATCGCCCAGGTGCGCAGCGATGGCCGCAGGCGCCGTAACCAGCCCAGGGCCAGTTCGCACTGGCTACCCCGTTTGCTGCCCATCAGCTCGTGCCATTCATCGAGCACCACCGCCTCCAGTCCGGCGAACAGGACGG
>CAIKWV010000219.1 GCA_903831165.1 uncultured cyanobacterium | reverse complement strand
GGGCTTCCGACAGGTTCGAATGCAGACGATGCAAATGGGAGACACAGACCCGTTTGACGCTCTGGCCAGAACTCTGGACTGCTAATTCAATCAGGGAAGGATCAAGCGGGGCTCTGGTGCTTTGGAAGCTGCCACCAGGCCAGATCCGATCGGGGTTGCTGGTCATGACGAACTCCTTACAAGGGCTGAATCTGTGTTGATTTGCGAGTGCCAACTGTGGGTGCACTGCCCTGGGCATGGGCAGGATCTCGCTGCCTTGCCTACCCACCTGCTCGCTTGGTGGCTCCATGGCTAGCTGAGGCTGATTCGATCCGTCTGCTGGCCAGAGTTCGAGACTCTGTTTTGGCTCCGAACTTCGGAACTGGCCGATGATCCTCATTACAGCATCCCAGGTCCAAGCCAGGAGATTGGTTGTTTCTTCATCGAAGTCAATCTGACAGCCGTCGCCGCCCGGCTCAGCAAGGATTAACAATGGATTGACGATCAAAATCTGCCTCTTTCCTGCATCGTTGCCGCTGGCGCTGGCGGGCATTGCCCTTGCCCGTCGCCCCGCACCAGACCCTCCCCAACTGGGAAGGTCTGGTGCGGGGAACCATGCCGCTGCCTGGGGTTGCTGCCAGAGTTGGAAAACGTTGGCGGCTTGGCCTAGCTGCGGGCGAGCCGTCCCGTTTCCGTTGTGATGCCCGATCGATGAAGCGCCTGGCGATTGTTCTGACCACAGCGACGGTCCTGGTGATGGCTCCCGGCCAGGCCCAGGCCGTCAGCCTCCAGGAGGCCTGTGCACGCTTTGCATCCAAGCTGCAGGCGGCTGAGGCCGCCGGCAACACCACCCAGGCCCAGACGATCTACAGCGAGGGCAGCCAGCTGATCGCCAGCCATTTCAACGGCGCCACCTGCCCCAATGTGAAAACCCCATGACCCGCTCCGATCGTTTGTCCCGCCTGGCCCCGATGGCACTGGCCCTGCTCGGCTTACCTCTGCTGCCCCTTGCCGCCGGCGCCCGTCCCGTTTCAGGCGGCTTTGGCGGTCCGGCCCCCGGCGCCGGTTACGGCAGGGCCGGCGCCGGCGTGGGCGGGGTGGGTCGCCCGGCTCCCGGGGTCGGCTATGGCGGTGTCGGTCGTCCCTATTCGGGGGCCGGGGTGCGTCCTGGAGTCGGCTGGGGGGCTCCCGGCGCCGGCCTGACGCGGGCTCCGGCCGCTGCCTACGGCGGCGCCGTCTATCACCCTGCCTGGAACAACGGCGGCTACTGGGCGGCCCGACCCTGGAGCTATGGCTGGTACGGCGCCACCCCGGCGGCCTGGGCCGTGACGGCCGGTGTGGCCAGCGCGGCGGCGATCACGGCGGCGGTCAACGCCTCGGCGGCGGCCTCCTCGACGGTGATCGTGGTGCCCAGCACCCCTTATCAGCTCAATTACGCCACCGTGGTCGGTCTGCCCAACAGCCAGGTCCGCTTCAGTTACCTCAGCGGTGGGCTGTGGCTCAGCGCCACCGGCGATTGCCAGCTGGGTCTGGTGAACGGGGTGCCGGCCACTGGGCTGAGCGCCCAGCTGCTGCAGGCGGCCTGCACGGTGGCGTATGGCCCGGGCGTCTGAGCCACCACACCTCTGCATCCTGATGGAACGCTTCCAACAATCCCTGCAGGCCTTGCGCGAGCTGGGCAACGTCGTGGCCGTGGGCCGGAGCGGCGGCTCCCTCGACAAGATCGGCGACCTGGCAGAGAGCTTTCTGGATACCCCCCAGATGGAGCAGTGCATCGCCCGTTTCCG
>CAIKWV010000218.1 GCA_903831165.1 uncultured cyanobacterium | reverse complement strand
CGCCATCTCAGCTGGTTCGAGGCCGATGCCTACGCCCGCTGGGCCGGCGCCCGGCTGCCGAGCGAGGCCGAATGGGAACATGCCAATCGCAGTCAACCGCTGCCCCAGGCCTTCGGCGCTCTGTGGCAGTGGACCGCCAGCCCCTACCGCCCCTATCCGGGCTTCAGCCCCGCCGCCGGCGCCGTCGGCGAATACAACGGCAAGTTCATGTCCTCCCAGTTCGTGCTGCGCGGCAGCTGCTACCTCACCCCCGCCGGCCACGACCGGCTCACCTATCGCAACTTCTTCCCGCCGGCGAGCCGCTGGATGGCGGCGGGCCTGCGCCTGGCACGCTGATGGCCGGCCCCCTCGCCCTCAGCGCGCCCCAGCTGATCGACCTGCATCCACCGGCCGCCGACATGCGCCGGCTGGTGGTGGCCGGCATGGAGCGCCAGCCCCGCCAGCTGCCGGCCTGGCTGCTGTACGACGACGAGGGCTCGCGACTGTTCGACGCCATCTGCCAGCAGCCGGAATACGGCCTGACCCGGATTGAAACGGCCCTGCTGCAGGAGCGGGCAGCCGAGCTGGCCGAGGCCCTCGGGCCCGGTGCCCTGGTGGAGTTCGGCGCCGGCAGCGCCCGCAAGGTGAGCCCCCTGCTGCAGGCCCTGCATCCCAGCGCCTACGTGGCCCTGGACATCAGCGCCGGCCATCTGCATCAGGCCTGCCAGGCCCTGCAGCAACGCCACCCGACAACGCCGGTGCTTGGGATCTGCTGTGACTACAGCCAGCTGGAGCAGCTGCCGGCCCACCCCTGGCTGGAGAGGCGGCGGCTGGGCTTCTACCCGGGCAGCTCGATCGGCAACTTCAGCCCCGACGAGGCGGTGACCCTGCTGCGGCAGTTTCGGAAGCTGCTGGGCCCGGGCAGCCGCCTGCTGATCGGCATCGACCAGCCGAAGGCGATCGAGCGGCTGGAGGCGGCCTACAACGACCGTGCTGGCTGGTCTGAGGCCTTCGCCCTCAACCTGCTGAACCGCCTGAACCGCGATCTGGACGGCGACTTCCGCCCCGAAACCTTCCGGTACCGCGCCTGGTGGGAACCGGAGGCGAGCCGCATCGCCATGGCCCTGGTCAGCCGCGAAGCCCAGACCGTGACCCTGGCGGGACGGCCCTGGACCTTTGCCGCCGGCGAACCGCTGATCAGCGAGTACAGCGTCAAATACACCCCAGGCGCCTTCGCGCAGCTGGCGCAGCGGGCGGGCTGGCGCAGCCTGCAGCGCTGGAGTGACGCCTCAGACGACCTGAGCCTGCATCTGCTGGAGCCTGTCGATCGCGGCTCGGCCGCCACTCTGGAGCCAGACTCAGAACAACAGCACAGCGACCGATGAGCCGGGACGAACAACGCCAGGCGATGCGCCAGGTGCGTGAAGGCCTGATCGAGGAACTGGAGCAGCTCTACCGACGGGCCTTTGATCGCATCGGCGACCAGGATCTTGGCGAAGGCGCCATCGCCCGGCTCACCCAGCTGCTGCTGCGCTCCCGCGAGGCGGCCATCACACCGCTGCAGCAGGAGATCGAAGCCCCCCTGATCACCCGGGCGCCGGGCTGGGCCGTGGCTGCCGAAGCGGACGAGGCCGCAGGCACTCCCGGCGAGCCCGCTGGACCGGCCAGCGCCTCTGGCTCGGGCGTCAACCCGGAAGCCCCCGCTGCGCCATGAGCTGGCTGGATGACCTGGAAAGCCGGCTGGACAGCCAACTGGAGGCCTTCCTGCGCTCCAGCCCGGCCCAGGAGGCTCTGCTGGCCGAGCAGCAACGGCAGGACCGGCTGAGCCAGCTCAGGCGCCAGCGCCTGGAGCTGCAGCAGCAGGCCGAGCAGCAGCGCCAGGAGTTGCTGCAGCTGGCGGTGGAGATCCGCCAGTGGCAGGAGCGGGTGGAGCGGGCCCGCAGCGCCAAGGCCACCGAGCTGGCCAAGCGGGCCGAAAGCCACATCACCGGCCTGATGGAGCGGGGGCGACTGCGCTGGCAGGGCCTGGCGGAGCTGGGCCAGCAGTTCAACGCCCTGGAATGGGAGCTGACGGAATTGGGCCGCCCCCCAGCCAGCAACGTCGGCAACCGCCAGGCGCCGAACCCGAGCGACGGCGCCAGCCCAGGGGCCGCCGCCCCTGAACCGGCCAACCTCGACAGCGACTGGGCCGCCTTTGAGGCCCAGCAGGAGCTGGAGGCGCTCAAACGCCGGATGCAGCGCTGAGCCCCACGCCCCTCCGGCGGCAGCCCGCGCCTGGGGGTGGGCGAAGACCGGTGGATGGGCGAAGACTGCAAGATCGCCATGGAGGCCGCCAGGAGCGACAAGCCCATAAGATCGTGTCCAAAGTTTCGGGTTCGATCGCGGTCAGCACCGGTGCTGGCAGATGAACATCCATGGCTTTGTTTTCCCCGATCTGACGTCAGCTCCTGGACTTCACCGACCGCCTTGACCAGCTCGAGCCGAATCAACGCATGGTGCGCAGCTGGATTGCTTCCAGCGGCATGCGCCTGAGCCTTGTGATTGCCATGAAAAGCCACATGGCGCTGCTTGGCATCGTCCGCTCGATTTCGATACAGAGCCGCATCAAAGGAATCGCATCCACGGAAGACGAGGCCCTCAGGCGAATTGAACAGAACAACCCCGGGATGCTGATCTGCAGCGATCAACTGGCACAGGGCCATGGCTTTTCCCTCTGCAGGAGAGCGATCCGCGCCGTTCCCGACCTGAAGGTGCTGATGGTTCTCTGCGCTGATGGTGAGGATGCGAGCGGCGCCCTGGAGAGCGGCGCCATGGCCGTGGTCTGCGAGGAGGATTTCCTCTCACCGGAGATGGAAGTCATGCAATCGTTGCTGGCCACCGCCAACAACAAGCACTACGTCTCCAGGCGAGCCCGCGCGCGTATGCAGAAGCTTGAATCAATCACTGAATCGCCGCAGTCCCTGACCCCAAGGGAGCAGGAAATGCTGATCCTCATGTTGCAGGGTGCGTCCGATCGGGACATCGCCGAGCAGTTGCGAATCTCTATACACACCGTCAAAGACTATGGCAAGAGCATCCGCAGGAAATACCGCGTCAAATCCCGTCTGCAACTGATCAGCTCCCTGTTGAGCACCAGTCTCAGACCGGTCGCCAACGGCTGAAGGCCGATTGCTCAAGGCGGCGGCCAGGTACCTTGCCGCGTCCAGGCTCAGGCTTTGGGAGCTGGCGGCACCAGGCTGACCCCCTCGGGCGGCGGGGTCGGATCGGGATCGGCGATCAGCATGTGCTGCAGCACGATCTCCGGGCGTTCACTGTCGCGCCAGCGGATGCGGTAGGCGGGCATCTTGGTGCCCCGACTGGTGGTCTGCTCCACAGGCTCCATCACCCAGCCACGGCGCGAACGCCCCTGGGGGTTGCG
>CAIKWV010000217.1 GCA_903831165.1 uncultured cyanobacterium | reverse complement strand
CCAGATCCGGGTAGCGCTCCCCCAGGGGGCTGAGGCCCGCATCGGCCATCGCCGCCCGCAGGACGCCATCCGGCAATGGTGGCGCCTCCAGCGGCAAGCCATAGAGCAGCTGCTCCCGCAGGCTGCCCAGGGTCATGTAGGGGGCCTGGGGCAGCACCATCATCGCCAGCCCTTCGCCGCGCTCGATCGAGCCGGCGGCGGCGGGGGCCAGCTCACTCAGCACCCGCAGCAGGCTGGTCTTACCGCAGCCGCTGGGACCGGTGATCAGCAGCCGATCCCCCGCGGCGATCTCCAGATCGAGCTGGCGGATCAGGGCCTCGCCATCGGCGGCCTGGGTCACCGTCAGTCCCTGGATCCGCAACAGGGGGGCAGCAGTCCCCGACGCTGTTGGGGCCCCGGGGGCTGGGCCCATGGGCGGAGCAGCTGCTGCCGGCTGGAGTGGCACCAGTGGACCCGGCACGCTCATGTCCTCGGGGGACGGGTTGGCTGGGGATGACGGTCCGGCTAACGCAGGGATCGACGGGTCGGAGATCGGCGGGCTCTCGAACCGAGACCCGTTGTTGCGCTTTGGGGCGTTGCCTGTTGCTCGAGCGATTGATGGGTCAGCGATCGGCGAGTCATCGTCTCGGGTGTCGTCCTTGCGGCTGGGGTCATCGCCTGGGGCGAGCCCGAGCGGCTTGGTCGTGGCGATGAGGGCTGGCCTGATCGCCGCCGCGGCGCGGCCCGGAACGCTGGCGGCGGAACCCTCCAGGGTTTCCAGGCCCTGGCCCACCACCCGGCTGAGGCTGCCGATGCGCTCGAGGCTGGCGAACAGGCCGGCGAAGCTGTCGGCGCGATCGATCAGGAACGACAGGGAAGATTGCACCTGGCCGAAGGCGATGCTCGCCACGGTGAGTTGCCCCAGGCTGACGCGGCCGGCGAAATAGGCCACCGACAGCACCAGGTAGGGCACGAACTGCATCAGAAACGCATACAGACCGGTGCTCTGTTCCACCAGCGCCCGCCAGCGGATCAGCCGTTCGAGGTTGGTGAGCAGCCGCCCGAAGCGCCGCCGCAGCTCCAGGGCGATCGGCTGTTCACCGCGGAAAAAGGCGATCTTCTCAGCGTTGTTGCGGACGTGCACCAGGGCGAAGCGGAATTCGGCCTCCAGGGCCTGCTGGCGGAAGTTCAGGCCCGCCAGGCGCCGCACCAGCTTCACGATCACGCCGTTGCCGATCAGGGTGGCGATCAGCAGGGTCACCACCAAGGTGGTGCTGATGCCGACCAACACGACGATGTAGGCGGCCAGGGCCAGCAGCGAGGCACTGAAGCCGAAGGCCAGATCGGTGGAGCTGGCCACACTGCGCTGGATGTCCTCGGCGATCCGCTGATCGGGGTTATCCACCTGGGTCGCCAGGGGGCCATCCGCCTCGAGCCGGTAATAGGTGAGGCCCTCCAGATAGCCCCGCTCCATCGAGCCGGTGCTGGCATCCCGCCAGGCCAGGGCGAAGCGCTGCTGGCCGTAGGTGTTGAAGAACTGGAGCGGCAGGGTCAGCAGATAGATCACCACCAGGCCGGCCGCCGTGCCCCAGAAGGCGCTGGCACTGCGGCGGTTGAGGGCATCCATCACGGCGCCGTTGCCCTCGGTGAAGGCCACATCGACGGCGGTGGAGAGCACCAGCAGGCCGAGCAACCCCGCCAGAGCCAACCAGCGGCGGCGCAGCGCCGGCGCCATCGCCCCCAGTTGCAGCAGCAGCCCCCCCAGGCTGAGGGCCGTCAGCAACAGCGCCAGCAACCAGTGCCGATCCCGCACAAACAGATCCAGGGCCGGCTGCAGATAGGGGAAGGCCTGGTTGAGGCGGGCCGGTCCCAGCAGCGCCTGCATCGACAGGGTGAACACACCCACCAGCAGCGCCGCCGAGCCCACGGCCACGCCGGCGGCGCAGGGCAGCAGGGCCAGCCAGTGGCGCCAGCGCCGTCGCCGGGCCGGCGGCAGCAGGAAGCCATTGCTGAGGGCGGCGAAATCGGCGCTGAAGCCGCTGAGCGAGGGGGTCTTCATCGCGGGGTGGCGCCGGCGGGTTCGGGTTCCCCCCGCAGCCAGGCCGGACAGGCCTCCGCCAGCAGACTGCCCTGGAGCCCATCGGCACGGCGGGCCAGGGAGGCGCCGGTGGGGGTGTAATAAATAAAGCCCAGGCGGTTGCGATAAAGCAGCGGATGGCTCGCCTTGAGCACCTGTTCCGCCTGCTGCCGGCAGTGGAGCAGGGCCTGGTAGTCCGTGGCCGGTTCGCCGGCCCCGGGGAGTGGAGGAGCCTGGTTGGCATTGGCCAGCTCCGCCTGGCGCGTCAACGGAGCGCAGATCCGCTCGCGCACCTGGCGCACCAGGGTCAGTTCGGCGGTCATGGCCTCGGTGGCCAGGGAATCGCGCTGCTCGCGCAGGGCTCGGCAGCGGCTGGCCTCGACTTTTTGCGTCGGCAAGCCCTGCGCCGGTGAGCCCAGCGCAGGCGAGGCCAGCACCAGGGCCAGCGCCGCCAGGGTCAGCCCCCGGGTCCCAGCGGTCCGAGCTGTCAGCGCAAGCCCCGATCTCAGCAGGCGGCTCTGGCTGGCGGGAGAAAATTCGGGGCGTGGCCGATCGATGGCTGACCAGAGCTGTGGACCGGCGCGGTGGCCGGAGTCCCAAGGCTAAGCCTGCCAATCCGCCTAGATTGCCAACTGACCCGGATGACCCCGTGCCCAGGGCCGCCGCGCTCCCCGCAGCCGAACGCCGCAGCCTGGCGGTGCAGGCCCTGCTGGAGCTGGCCGCCGAAACGGCCCCCGATCAGATCTCCACGGCAGCGATCGCCCTGCGCATGGGCACCAGCCACGCCGCCCTGTTCCGCCATTTCCCCAGCCGCGATGCCCTCTGGGCCGAATCGGTGCGCTGGGCCACGGGGCAGCTGGATGAACAGTTCGCCGCTCTCGCCGCCAAGGGCGGGGCCGATCCCTTGGCGGATGTGGAGCAGATGCTGCTGCTCAATGCCGAATTCGTGAGCCGATATCCAGGCTTGCTGCGCATGTTCTTCGCCGAGGTGCAGCGGCCTCAGGCGAGCCCGGCCCGCCAGGAGTGCCAGGCGTTCATGGCCCGCTTCCGCCAGCGCCTGACGACGCTGTTGAGCCTCGCCGCTGAGCAGT
>CAIKWV010000216.1 GCA_903831165.1 uncultured cyanobacterium | reverse complement strand
CTGATCATGTTTTCGCAGCTGGCGACGATCACGTGCACCTCCACGCCTTCCGGTCGGCGCTGGCCGATGGCCCGGGCTGCGCCCAGCACGGCGGCGCTGCCCCCCATGTCGTATTTCATCATTTCGATCTGGGAGCCGGCTGTCTTGAGGTTGTAGCCGCCGGAGTCGAAGGTGAGCCCCTTGCCGATCAGCACCACCCGACGCTTGACCTCACCGGCGGGGCGATAGGTGAGGTGGATGAATTTGGGATCCAGGTCCGAGCCCTGGGCCACGGCCAGGTAGGCCCCCATGCCGAGGGCCTCGCAGTCGGCGCGCTCCAGCACCTTGAGCTCCAGGCCGAAACCCTGGGCGATGGCCGCGGCGATGTCGGCCAGGGCGGCCGGGGTGGCCACATTCGGTGGCGCGGCCACCAGCTGACGGGCCAGCTCGACACCGCCGCAGATGGCATCGAGATGGGCCAATCCCTCCCAGCCCTCCTCGCCAAGGCCGAGCAGGGCCACATCCTGCGGCAGGTTCTGGGGTTCGGCCTCGCTCTTGAAGCGCTGATCCACGTAGAGCCCCAGCCGGGTGGCCTCGGCCATGGCGGCGGCGGCGGCGGCGGTGCCCAGGGCCTCCACCGGCATCAGCAGCCCCAGTTGGCGTGTGCCCAGCTTGGCGCTGTGGCGGGCGACAGCCGCGCAGGCCTGGCGCAGGCCGTTGAGGTGGAACTCGGCGGCCTCACCCAGGCCCACCACGATCAGATGGGCCGGGGTCTGGCCCAGGCGCTCGACGCCGAGCAGCTCGCCCGCTTTGGCCTTGAAGCGCCGTTGCTCCAGCAGCTCGGTCAGGGCGTCCCCGAACAGCTCGCCCAGCTGGCGGCGTCCCGGATGGTCGGCGTCGCTGAACAGCCCCACCGCCAGGGTGTCGCCGCTCCAGCTCTCGAGGGGATGGCCGCCGGGGGCCACGCAGCGGAAATCCATGGAGGGTGCAAGGGCTGAACTGGGATCGTAGCGATGGCCGCCCGGCCGACTGAGCCGGGCCCGAGCGGCTTCAGCCGGGATCGGCGGTGAAGGGCGTGGCCCAGCGCTCGCGGGTCTCCTTGTTGAACGGCGGCAGCCAGCGGCGGATCAGGGTCTGTTCCAGGCGGCGGCGCCCGCGGCCGTCGCTGGGTACATCGCTCCAGAAGCGGATGCTGAGGCTGGTGGCCAGGTCGGCCCGGCTCAGGGCCTCGCTGTAGGCCGCCAGGTAGCTCTTGCAGTCGTGATCACCCTTCCAGCGGCGGTCGGCGCAGCCGGTCTCACCCACGTAGAGCAGCAGGGGGGAGGGCAGGCCGGTGGGGCGATCCAGCACCAGATAGATGGCGGCACCCTGCTGGGGGGCACTGGGCCAACGCCAGAAGGTCAGGCTCTGGGCCTGCAGATCCAGGGGATTGAGGCTGGAGGCCCGATCATGGCCTGGGCTGCCCCCGTCCGTCGGGTTGGCGCTGGTCTGGAACAACAGGCCCTGGCTAGGCCCGGCGGCCAGGGCCGCGGCGGGACCGGCGGCCGCCAGGGCGAACAGGGGCTGCTGATGGGCCAGCAGGCGCTCCTGCCAGCGGAGCAGCTGCTGGCGCAGCAACGGCGGGGGCAAGGGCCCGGGGCCAGCGGCGCCGGTGCTGGCAGCCGCGAACAGATCGCCCTGGCGGCCGGGCGGTGTGGTCATGGGTCGGGGCGTTGGGCCCGGGGCAGCACCGGGCCGGCCGGGGCGCTCTGAAAGGCCACCCGGCCGATCCAGGCCTCCACGGTGGCGGCACTCAGCTGCAGGCGCTGTTGCAGATCCGCCAGATCGCTGAAGGGGCGCCGTGCGCGCTCGTACCGCAGCCGGCCCAGCAGCGCCGCGTCGATGCCGGGCAGCTGGTTCAGCTCCGGGTCACTGGCCTGGTTGACGGCGATCGCCGGGCAGGCGCTGGCGGCCGGTGGAGCCGTTCCGTACCAGCGGAACTCCAGCAGTGGCAGCCAGGTCTGCAGCTCGGCCTCGCTCAGCGCCAGCAGCCGCTGCAGATCCTCCGGGCCGCTCAGTTGCACGCCGCCGGCCTGGAGCCGCAGCAGCAGATCCACCTGGTCGCTGCGGCAGCCGGGCAGCCGTAGCCAGTCGGCGGCGGTGGCCCGGTTGACATCCAGGCGCCAGCCGAGGGCGGCGGCATGGCGTACCTCTTCGGCATTGCCGAGGCGCCGGCCGGGGTCGTGGGCCAGTTTCAGCGCCATCAGATCCCGTTCAATCGCCTCGGCCCGGGCGTCGGCCCGCTCGCCGGCTGGCCCTGTCCCCGCGACGGAATCCCCAGGCCGCTCCAGGGACTCTCCGTTCCCGGCCCCATCGCCGCGAAACAGGGGCGGCTCGCCCGGCGCTCGCTGCGGCCGCGGCAGCTGGCCACTGGCGATCAGCAGCTGGCGGGCCAGGGGATCGAGCCAGTGCCGCTGGGCCATGCCGGCTGGAACCGTGCGGAGGACGGGTCTGAACGTAGCGGTGATTTCAGGCATCGGGCCAGTCGATCAGGCCGAGCCGGAGGCCGATCACGGCGGCGTGGGTGCGGTCGCGGGCCTGCAGCTTGCTCAGCAGGTTGCTGATGTGGCTCTTGACGGTGTCGAGGGAGACCACCAGCTGCTGGGCGATCTCGCTGTTGCTGGCACCGGTGACCAGCTTGGCCAGCACTTCCGTCTCCCGGGCCGTGAGCCGTTGCAGCGCCGGTGCCGCAGCCCAGGCGCCGGGATCCTCGCTGCGGAACAGTTCGGCCAGCTCCCGCTCGAGGTAGATGCCGCCGCCACAGACCGTGCGAATGGCGGCCAGACCGGTGCCCAGGCCCATGTTGGATTCCAGCAGCACGCCGTCGCAGCCCGCTTCAATCGCCCGCTGCAGGCGCGCCCGCTGGGGCTGCTCGCAGATCATCAACAGGGTGCGGGTGGCGGCGTGGCGTCGCTTGATCGCCACCACCAGGTCGATGCCGCAGCCGCCCTCCAGCCGGTCACTGGTGAACAGAAAATCCGGTTGCAGCGTCCGCACCAGCTCCAGACCCTCCGCTTCGGTGGTGGCGGCGCCGAGGATCAGCTCGGGGGCGTCCACCGAGCCCATCAGAAAGCTGATCTGGGCCCGGCTGCCGAGGCAGAGCACCACCCGGGCGCCCCGCAGCAGATCGTGGGTGCGCAGGTTGTAGGCGCGGACCTGGGCCAGCAGGGGAGTGAAGTCCACGGTCAGGGATGGGGCGGGAAGCGCAAGGCCGGCCCCATGCTGCTGCCTGCGGCGGCGGAATACGTGGATCCGAACTCCCCGGCAGCGGCTGCCCTGAGCAGAATCGCCTGCACAGACCCCCCGTGCCGCCGAGCGCAACCGCTGCCATGGCTTTCTTCGAATCCGAGATCGTTCAGGACGAAGCCAAACACCTGTTCAGTGATTACCAGAATCTGATGCAGCTCGGCAGCGAGTACGGCAAGTTCGATCGCGAGGGCAAAAAGCTATACATCGAGCGCATGGAAGCAATGATGGATCGCTATCGGGTGTTCATGAAACGCTTCGAGCTCTCCGAGGACTTTCAGGCCAAGCTCACCGTTGAGCAGCTGCGCACCCAGCTGGGCCAGTTCGGCCTGACGCCGGAAACCATGTTCGCCCAGATGAACCAGACCCTGGAGCGCATGAAGAGCCAGCTGGAGGTGCAGGGCTGAAGCCGGCGCGGGGAGGGATTGGCGCGGCTGGCGTCGCTGATACCGCCCAGCTGATCGCTGGAGTGGGGATGTGCAACGTGGTCTTCGCCATGGCGTGATTCTGTTGGAGCCCGGCAAGACGCAATCTGGGTGATGATTCCAGGCCCTAAGAGCCTGCTGAAAAAAACTCGCACCCTGGGACGCGACCACGGGTCTTGATTAAAACCCAAGTCACGACTGGGTTTCTCGATCTCGTGGCGAGCACTGCAGCTGAGTTCGCCGGGTTTTTCAGCAAACTCCTGATGCAGCATCGCTTCCCTCGGCTTCCCGACGTTGCGGTCGATTCAGGGTCCCCAGCGCTGGGTGCTCAAGAACGTCAGGTCGACGAAGTCGCTGGCCTGGTGATCGCGCGGGCCCAGGGAGAGCTTGTAGCCGCCCAGATCCAGCTGGTGCATGCTCTCGAAAGCACGCACCAGCGCCTGGCGGCTCGGGTTCGCCCCCGCCCTCTGCAGCCCCTCCGTCATCAGCCGGGCCGCCAGGAATCCCTCCAGGCTCGTGAAGCCGTAGCGGGCCGTGGTCTGCTTCTGGCGCATCAGGCGCAAATACTCCGCCACCACCGGCACCCGCCGGTTCCAGGGGAAGGGCACCACCTGGCTGACGCCGATGCCGCTGGCCTGTCCACCCGGCAGCGAGTCCTGCAGGCCGCCGGTGCCCACGAAGGAGACGTTCATCAGTTGGGCCGTGCTGCCCAGGCGCTGCAGGCTGCGGCTGAAGGCTGCCGAGCTGGCATAGGCGCTGATGATCACCACGGCGCTGGGATCAGCCTGGTGCACCTGCCGTGCGGCCCCCTCGGTGGCGGTGGAGTTGCGCTTCACCCCGGCGATGGCCACCGGCTGCAGGCCATGGCGGGCCAGGGCGCTGCGGGTGGCGCGCAGGCCATCTTCACCGAAGGCATCCTCCTGGTGCAGCACGGCGATGCGGTGGCGGCCCGCTCGCACCAGATCGTCGACGATCCGGTCGATTTCCGCCTGGTAGCTGGCCCTGAGGTTGAACACCATCGGCCGGAACGGTTCCCGCAGCAGGCGTGCGCCGGTGAGGGGCGCCACCAGTGGGATCTGCGCCTGCTCCACCAGCGGCAGGATCGCCTTCACCGTCGGCGTGCCCACGTAGCCGAACAGGGCGAAGGCCCGCTCCTTCCCGATCAGCTGGCGCGTGTTGCGCAGGGTCAGGGCCGGTTCGTAGCGATCGTCGAGGCTCACCAGCCGCAGCTTGCGGCCGTGAATGCCGCCGCGCCGGTTCACCTCCTCGAACCAGGCCAGCGCTCCCTCGCGGTAGTCGCGCCCGAGCTGGGCGGAGGGTCCGCTCAAAGGGGCCGACTGGCCGAGCACGAGTTCGGCACTGCCGGCCGGTGTCGCCGTCTGCGGGACCGCCGCGACCGCCGCGGCCGGGGACGCTGTCAGGGAGCCGAGCAGGGGCAGGAGCACGGCAAACCAGCCCTGCACCCTTAACGTCGGGCCGACCTGGGGGAACCTGCCGGTGCGGAAGCAGAAACGCTGGAACCTCGTTGCCATCGGCTCGGTGCTGCTGGCGACGATTCTGGCCATCATGGCCATCGCCCGGATCGATGTCACGCAGGTGCGCAGTCGCGACGCCCTGCGCCTGTCCGCCTCCGCCCGGGCCCTGATCATCGATCCGCGGCAGCTGCCCCCCAGCGGCTGGAGCACCCTGCGCGGCGATGTGCTCAACGACAGCGAGGCCCGTGTCGATCAGGAGGCGTTGGAGGCGGCGACCCACCACGTGCAAGTGGGTGTCTATGCCAACACCGCGTCCGAACTTGATCTCAGCGTCCCCAGCTATGCCTCAAGCGGGTATGTCTGGCTGCACTGGGAGCAGCCGTTGCAGAGTTATCTCGATGCCAAGGGTGCCGCAATTGATCAGCGCTTCAAGTTGCTGAACACCCTGATCACCGATGCGCCGCCGCTGCTGCAGCCGGTGGATCCGTCACCGGTACGTCTCGCCGATGGCAGCTATTACCAGCTGTTCACCTATCGGGGCCGCTATTACCTCGATCAGGCCAGTTTCCGCCATTATCCGTTCATGAGCGTCAGTCTGCCCTTGTCGCTTGAGTTCGACGATGTCGACGGTGAACTCGGCTATCTGCAGTTGCGGCTGGAGCCGGACATCCGCAACAGCGGCATGGGTCTCTACGCGCGCATCATCGGCTGGCTCAACCAGGGTTGGTCGATCGCCGAATACCGCCACCACTACGCCAGCAACTTCGGCCTGGGTGGGCCGGAGAGCGATTACAGCCTGATCCTGTTCGAGAGCTCCTTTGGTACTTCGTCCTGGGCCTCCTTCTGGCGCCTGCTGCTGCCCTTGTCGGTGCTGATGGCGATGGTGCTGCTGGTGTTCAAGGTGCGCCCCGACGAACAGGACGCCCGGGCCAGTATCCCGGTCACGGTGTTGTTGACATTGGTGTTCCTGCAGCAGACCTATCGCGATGAACTGCCTGTTCTTCCATTCCTCACCTTCCTCGATCAGGTGTATGTGGTGGCCTATGTGGTGACACTGGTGGCCTTCATTCTGGTGATCTGGATCGGTCGCCGCTATGCCTACATGGAGGCGCTGGAGGAAGGCCCCGACCGGACCAAGCTGCAACAACGCCTGGAAGACCTCGACAACAGCTGGCCCCTGGTGGTGGTGGCCTTCAGTGGCACGGCCATCGCCTTCTCCTGGATGCTGATTCCTCCCGGGACCTGAGCCGGCGCTGTGCTCCTGGGGCAGCGGCGTTCGGCCGTCCCCGTTGTTCCGCTCCAGTTCCACGCCGTTGTGGCCCCCTGCGTACGATCCGGCGACCCGATGCCCCAGGCTTCGCGACCCCATGGTTGAGCCGTCCAGCCCCGATCTCAACATGGCGGCCCTGCCGGCCTGGCTGCGGCGCGGTCTGGCCGATCTGTTCCCCGCCGCCCCTGCGCCTGAGGCGCTGGCCGATCCGGATCAGACCCTCGCCGCCCGCCTGGCCGAGGCCGAATCCCAGGACCGGCCGCTGCGGGTGAAGCTCGGCATCGACCCCACCGGCTCCGACATCCACCTGGGCCACTCGATCCTGTTCCGCAAACTGCGGGCCTTCCAGGACGCCGGCCACACGGCGGTGCTGATCATCGGCGATTTCACCGCCCGCATTGGAGATCCCACCGGCAAGAGCGCCACCCGGGTGCAGCTCACGGCCGAGGCGGTGGCGGCCAACGCCCGCACCTACCT
>CAIKWV010000215.1 GCA_903831165.1 uncultured cyanobacterium | reverse complement strand
TAACGACCAGCAGAATAGCGGCACCCACAGCAGGGGCAGCCACAGTGCTGTCAGGGGGATGTGGTGGGCGGTCAACAGCTGAAACACCGCCAGAACCACCAGGCTGGTGGCGGCGTGGAAGCCGGCGGAGGCGACGGCGACGGCGGAGAGAATCTCCAGAGGAAAGATGACCTTGGTGACGTAGTTGGCGTTTTCCGGGATCAGCTGCGGCGCTTTGTTGATGCTCTCTGCAAAAACATTGAAGACGATCAGGCCAGCAAAAAGGTTGGTGGCAAAACCCAACGTTCCTGTATCGCCAAGGTTGTCCCAGCGCGATTTGAAGACTTCCGAGAAGACAAACGTGTAGACGCCCAGCATCAGCAGTGGCGTCAGCAAGCTCCAGATCCAGCCAAGGGCCGAGCCTTTGTAACGGCCGATCACATCGCGCACGGTCAGCTGCCACCACATTTCTCGGTAACGCCAGAGGCGATCAACAAACCGCAGTCGCATGGGGAGATCGTGGGTGTTCGAGTTGGCGGGTCGGCTTGGTTGCAGGCCTGGACCTGTTGTTGTTCAACAGGCCGGCGGGTCCCTCGCTGGAGTGGAGTCAGCCTGCCACAGGGTCAGCGCCCGGAAAGGCGCCCGCGCTGGTGGTCGATTGCGGTGCCGATTGAGCTGTTCAGGACTCCTCCCCCAGGAACTCCAGGATTTCCCTGTCGCGCAGGTTCTGGGCTCGCCCCGTGCAGGGTTCGGCCAGTGGCCGGCCGGCCGCCACTTCCCGCAGGCAGGCCTGGGTGCGGGTCAGCTCGTTCTCCAGGACGTCGATCCGCTCCATCAGATTGCGGATCACCCGGGCCTCCGCATCCGGCAGGGCGGAGTGGGCCAGGGGATCGATGCGGACGCCGGATTGATGGATGACGCGGCCGGGGATGCCCACCACCGTGCTGTCGGGTCCTACATCGCGCAGCAGCACCGAGCCGGCCCCGATGCGGGTGTTGGAGCCCACGGTGATCGCCCCCAGCACCTTGGCGCCGGCTCCCACCACCACGTTGTCCAGCAGGGTCGGATGGCGTTTGCCGTGCTGCTTGCCGGTGCCCCCCAGGGTGACGCCCTGGTACAGCAGGCACTGGTTGCCGATCACGGCCGTTTCACCGATCACCACACCCATGCCGTGGTCGATGAACACCCCCTGGCCGATCCGGGCGCCGGGGTGGATCTCGACGCCGGTGAGGCCGCGGCTGAGCTGGCTCAGGATCCGCGCGGCCAGGGGCAGCCCCAGCTGCCAGAGGCGATGGCTGACGCGGTGCAGCACCAGCGCATGGAACCCTGGATAGCAGAGCAGGATCTCCAGCGTGCCGCGGCAGGCCGGGTCACGCTCCTTGATGATCGCCAGGTCGGCCCGGATGGCGCTCAGCATCGCGGCTTTTCTCAACGTGGCGGATCGACGGGGAGTACGTCGGTAAGGCCAAAAGCGTTGCCTTTGTAGAGCAGTGGCATGTTCATGGCCCTCGCCAGTCCGTAGCTGCAACAGTCACCCAGATTCAGGCTGGCCTGGTGGCGTCCTTTGCCGAACTCCCGCCAGCCCTTCAGTGCCCAGAGCAGATGGTTCCGGTCAAAGGGGATGACCTGAATATTGAGAGCATGACAGAGGCTCTCCACGGCTTCACTGGCCGCTCCGAAGCGGCTTCCTTCCGCGACCAGTGACGCCTCCAGCTGAGTCGCGGCGGACAGCAGCAGAATCGGTGCATTGGCCATCCGTAAGGCCAGCTCTTCGGCCTCGGGTTCCGCGAACAGCACGGCGAGGAGCGCTGATGTATCGATCACCACGATGGGTCCATCCCCTCAGATCGGCAGCCCTTGGCTGTCATAGAGAGCGTCCTGCAATTCCTTTGGGCTTCGCGGATCCCGGATCGGTAGTTCCCGGACACGGGCCTGGAGCTGGCGGATGGCTTCCAGCCTGGCTGAACGCATCTGATCCGGTCCTGGTCCAGTCGTCCGCTTCAGCTCCGCCGCCAGGGCCTGGCGCACGGCGTCGGTGACACTGCTGCCCCGGCGCTCAGCCAGCTCCCGGGCCATGGCATGAACCTGGGGGTCTTTGATGTTCATCCCCATGGTGCCAGCGTGGGTAGAAAACACATTGATTCTACCCGGAGTGGCCGGTTGCCTTGGGGCGGCGCTTCGGCCGCGCTCGATCGGCCCCTGGCTGCGTTTCAGACCGCCAGCAGGCCGATCTCCTTGCGCAGCTGGTTGATCGTGGCGCTGCCCAGGTAGCTCTTGGCGCAGTGCACCACCGGCAGCCGCATCAGCTGGGCCCGGTTCTGGCGCAGGGTCTGCTCCACCAGCGGCAGGCTGGGGCGATCACAGAGCACGTGGCTGGCGGCCCGCAGCAGGGCCAGCAGGCGGCTGCCGGTGTCGGGGTTGGCGGTCATCACCAGCAGCTCATTGCCGCGCATGCTGTGCAGGATCACCTCGGCGGCGCGCAGGATGCCGGGGCTGATACTCACCAGACCGACGCAGCTGCCGGAGCGCAGCTCCTTGAGCAGATCCAGTTCCTGGCGGAAGTCGTTGAGATCCACGGCCACGGCCCGCACGCCATGGCTTTTGGCGATCTCCTCCACCGGCTGCAGAAAGTAACGGCTGGTGACCACGGTGCCTTTGCTGGAGCTCTCCAGCACCGCCTCAAGCTCTTCCATTGGCACCACCTCCACCGGCACTTCCAGGTTGGGGGTGAGTTCCTCGGCGATCAGCATTGAGGCGCCGATGTCCTCCCGGGGGGTGGACACCAGCACGCGGGCGCCGCAACGCAGCCGCCAGTCGATTTCATGGGTCAGCAGTTCGCGGGCCTGCTGCAGGGTGCAGCCGGCATTCAGCAGCCCATCGACGCTCTGGCGCACCTCCCGGTCGATGTCGGGCAGGCTCTTGGAGCGCAGCCCCGGCGGTGGCTTGATCTCGCGGGGTTTCTGCTGGTCGCGCACGTAGATGCCCGAGCCCGCCATCGCCTCGACGACGCCATCGGTCTCGAGCTGGCGGTAGACCTTGCTGATCGTGTTGCGGTGCAAGCCCGTCTGCATCGCCAGTTGGCGGGTGCTGGGCAGCCGGTGGCCGGGCGGGTAGTGCCGGGCGGCGATCGCAAAGCAGATCTGGTTGTACAGCTGGGTCGACGCCGGGATGTCGCTTTCCTGCTGGATATGGAATCGCACGCCGGGTGGGCCAGATGGACGCCCGGCCACCCTAAGGAGCTTTTGCCCCCGTGACAATTCCTGCGTTGGCATAGGAGCATGTGCCGGGCTGTGCCGGTTGATGGAGATGACGCCTTGATTTCTGCTTCCGTTCCCGCCGGTGGCGCTGCTGTCCACGGCTCCTGGCAGGTGCTGGCGGCCGCGCGGCCGGGCCAGGTGCCACTGCGGGCCTGGCTGGCCGCCCCCGCCGACGGTTGCCTTCCCCGGGGAGGAGTGCTGGTGCTGCCGGAGGTGTTCGGGATCAATGGCTGGGTGCGCAGCGTCGCCGACCGGTTGGCGGCCCAGGGCTATGCCGCCCTGGCGGTACCTCTGTTCGCCCGCACGGCCCCGGAGCTGGAGCTCGGCTATGACCAGGCCAGCCTGTTGGAGGGCCGTTCCCACAAGGAGCGCACCACCACAGCGGAGCTGCTGCTGGATCTGGCTCAGGCGGCGGACTGGCTGCGGGCTTGGCTGGGCAGACCCGAGGCCGGCCTCGGCTGCGTCGGTTTCTGTTTCGGCGGTCACGCGGCCCTGCTGGCCGCCACGCTGCCCCAGGTGGCGGCCAGCTGTGACTTCTACGGCGCCGGCGTGGCTTCCGGGCGCCCCGGTGGGGGGCCGCCCAGCCTGGAGCTGGTGCCGGCGATCCAAGGGCGGCTGCTGTGCTTCTGCGGCGATGAGGATGGGTTGATTCCGGAGCCCGACGTGCTGGCGATCGAGCGGGCCCTGCGGGACAGCCGCCATCGCCTGATCCGGGTGCCCGGGGCGGGGCACGGCTTCATGTGTGAGGCCCGGGAGGCCTTCCGGGCGGCGGCGGCGACCGAAGGCTGGCGGCAGATGCTGGCGCTGTTCGCCGAGGAGCTGGGGGACGGGCGCTGAGGCCAGCCCGGCCCGGTCGGCCTCAGGGGCCTGTTACCTCTGGGTGCTGAGCCCGGAGTCGGCCGCAGCGACCCCACCAGGTCACTGGATGACCCAGAAGTGTCCCTGGCTTCGTCCGAAGCCCGCAACTCGACCCGCCTGTGCCGTGAGTCCCCGTGCTGACAGGGGAGCGTCGGGGTTTTGCGGCGCTGGTTGGCTCATCACTTCACCCCCAGGCCTGGGCCAGCGGCTGTGCGGTTGCCCAGGCCTGTGGGGCTGCAGCCAGGTCTCAACGCTGCCGTCGAGACGGCTGCGGCGTGACGACAGGCTTCAGTAGCGAAGGGTTGCGGCGCCAGCACTGGGTCAGGCCGCCGGATGGGCGCCGTACCGGCGGGCCCGGGTTCAGGTGCCCGGGGTCTTGATCACCCGCACAGGGGTGGGCATCGGGATGGCGGCAGCGCCGGGGGCGGGCTTGGCTCCCCCCTTGGCGGCCTGCTTGCGGGGGCTCAGGAACATGATCATGTTGCGGCCCTCCCGCTTGGGCAGCTGCTGGATCTCGGCGTTCTCCTCGAGATCCTTGGCCATGCGCAGCAGCAGCACTTCGGCCAGGGCGGTGTGCTGGATTTCCCGGCCCCGGAAGATGACCGTGCACTTGACCTTGTCGCCGGACTTGAGAAAACGCACGGCCTGACCGATCCGCACCTGATAGTCGTGC
>CAIKWV010000214.1 GCA_903831165.1 uncultured cyanobacterium | reverse complement strand
CGGCCAGGCAGGCCCCCTGGTCGAAACGATGCAGAAAGGCCAGCCAGCCCAGGCCCCGCTCCTGATACGGGCGCAACTGGCCGGCAAAACCCTCGGGGGCCGGCAGGGGATCGGGGGCCTTCTGCTGGTGGTATTGCTCCAGCACCGCCTGCAGGCGGGGGCCGGGCTGGAAGCGATGCACCGGCAAACGCATCAGGGTGTCGCCCTCGCTGGCGGTCAGGCGCAGGGCCTCATCGAGCGTGAGGGCGGGATCGGCGGCGCAGAACCGCTCGGCATTGCGCAGGTCCCCCGGCCGCAACTCGATCCAAGCCCCCTTGTGCTGCACCAGGGGGCTGCGCTTGGCCGCCAATCGCTCAAGATCCTTGAGGCTGAGGGTGACGCCGCCGATCATCAGCTCCCATTTCCACTCCAGGGTTTCGCCCAGGGTGAAACCCTTGGAACGCTTGGGCAGATCCGCCACAATCGAAAGACCCAGGCGGCTGGCCAAACCACCCGAGAGCGATTCGGGCAGCACCACCCCCACCCCCACATCCCGCAGTTGGCTGGCGGCGGTACGCACCAGCACAAAGGCTTCGGCGGGGGTCAGCTGCATGCGTTCCGGTGCCGCCCCATCCAGGCCCCTGGCAATCGGCTCAAACACCTGCAGCGCCCGGCCCAGTCCCTCCAGCAGCAACTCACCCGGCTGGGGCACCTCCACCTCGCCCAGCTGCAGCACGGCGGCCCCCGCCGACCAAACGGCCGCCGCCGGCAGCCGCAGGCTGGGCTCCGCTTCGGCCTGGAGACTGAAGCGCAAGGTCCAGAGATCCTCCCCCTCCGGCGGCGCATCCAATTCAAAGCAGGCCCGCGCCGGCGCCAATCGGCCCGCCACCGCCTCCAGCCAGTGGTGGGTGGCGATCTGGAGCCGCTCGGTGTCCTCGGGGTCCAGCTTGAGCTGGCCGTCGCCGCGGCCCAGGGCTTGCTGCCAAGCGGCCAGCAGGGGGTCGAGACCGTCCGCCTCTTTCTGGAAACCGGCCCGCAGCTGGCCATCGAGGAGGGCCTCCAGCAGGCTGGCGACCCGCAGGCGACCGCTGCCGGGACGGCGACAGGCCAGGGCCTCATGGACAATCGCTGAGGTGGCCACCTGGGGCAATCCCGCCGCCAGCTCCTCCCGCCGGTGCCGATCCCCCTCCCGGTTGAGCAAGGGCAGCCAACGGGCCCGGCCCTCCTCCACCTGGGGCAGCCAGCGGCCGCGGGAGATCAAGCTGAGGGACCAGCGCTGCAGGTGACTCCACCAGCGCAAATCATCGGACAGGCCCGGATGGACACCGGACAGGGGCAGGGCGCTGAGCCATTCGCCCGCCGCCCCCGGCTCCAGGGCCAGCCCCTCCACCCGCCAGGGCCACCATTGCACCTCCTTGGGGCTCGGGTCCCCCGCCTGCAGGGGCAACCCACACCACGCCGCCTCGCTTTTGCGCCGGCCGCGGGCCGCCTGGGCGCGACTCGGCAGGGTGAGGGTGGCACTGGCGGGCCGGACGGCTTCCGACCAGAGGCCATTGTCCTCCAGCCAGGTGGCCAGGTCATCCCAGTTGAGGGTGAGGGGGTGCTCGGGAATTTCGCCCGGCTTGGGGTGGGCCGGTGCCGCCACGCGCCAGGTGTCGGCCCAGAGCAGTAGGCGACCGCCCGCCCCCTCAGGGGGAAACAGCCAAGTGGCGTGCAGCAGGCTCATGGCCGCGGGGTCGCCGGAATCCGGTGGATGCGAAACCAGCGGGGCTGGATTCGCGCCCCATCATGGATTAACGGGTGCCTAGAGATGGGGGCGGGATCAGTTGCGCAGGTTCATCAGCAGCCGCCGCATCGTCGCCAGCAGATCTGGACGCGATTCCCTCTGGCTGCGGGTGCCAATCGCCTTGAGCTCATCGAGCCGCTCTTCCACCTGCTCCGCCAGCTGGTCCAACAGGCTGGGATTGCTGGCGATCAGCCGGCTGAAGCAGTCCCGGTCCACCTGCAGCAACTCGCATTCCCGCAGGGCCCGCACCGTGGTGCTGCGGGGAGCATCGAGGAAGAGGGTCATCTCGCCGAACACCTCGCCCGCAGCCAGCTCGCACACCAGAACTTCGCTGCCATCGTCCCGATGTTTGATGACGGCCACCCTGCCGTCCATCAACAGGAACAGGGAGTTGCCCCCATCCCCCTCGCGCACGATCGATTCACCGGCACCAAAGCGGACCCGGCTGCTGGAGGCAACCATTTGGCCCTGCTGCTCGGAGGTGAGCACATTGAATAACTGGTTGAGGCTGAGGCAGGCCAGCGCCTTGGCCTGGGCGGGCTGGCGCTCCTGCTCCGGGTCCACCGGCGGCGGGGCGGCTCGCAACTCGCGCACCGGAAACGGAATGGTCCAGCCGTTGCGGTGCACCGCATACCAGATCTGCTCGAGCAGCTCGCTGCGCAGTTCGATCAGCCCCGGCTCCACACCCTTGGGGTGCCACAGCTGCAATTCGTAGATGATGGCGCTGTCACCAAACTCCTTGACCCGCACAAGCGGCTTGGGATCACTGAGCACCTGCGGGTGATCCCCCAGCAGCGTCAGCAGCATGGCCCGCACCTGACCGGGCGGAATTGCATAATCGAGACCAACTTCAAAGCGGTTGCCGCAGTAGCCATAGGCCATCTTGTTGACGATCACGTCATCGGTGACCTTGCTGTTCGGCACCACCAGGCGTGTGCCCTCGATGGTGCGCAGGCAGGTGTCCCGCCAGTTCACGCTTTCCACCACGCCCTGGTGGCCGCCCAGATCGACCAGATCGCCGATCGCGAAGTTATCGCCCAGTTGCAGCTCCAGCCCGGCGATCAGGTCCTTGAGCAGCCCCTGGGAGGCAAAACCGATCACGGCGGTGAGCACGGCGGAGGTGGTGATCAGCCCGAGCAGCTCGATCTTGAGGATCTGGCGCACCACGACAACGGCGATCAGGCCGCCAAAGCCCAGCATCAGCAGCTGCACCAGCAACTTCGGGGGCCGTCGCCACCAGCCCAGGCTGCTGGGGATCTCCAGGCCCACCCACAGCACCAGCCGCACGGCGGCGAAACACAGCAGCAGCAGCCCCGCCAGATCCAGCCAGCGATGGGCCATGGGTCCCAGCAACGCTCGCGTCTCAGCGCCGATCACCACCCAGCTGGCCATGGCGAGCAGCACCAGACGGGCGGGGGGCAGGACCAGGCGCCGCCGCCGGCAGAGCTCGGCCACGGCCACGAGGGCGACGGTTGCCAGCAGGGCGACCAGGAGGCGCTGCAGCAGCTCCATCTGTCAGTAGCGAATGGGTGGGGGTCCCATCTTCCCCTGAACCATTACGGCGGTGAGGTGAATTGGCATCTCAATGGGGGCAATCATTTTCGGAAGTGCGATGGCGCGAGTCCCTGCCGTTCCCTGCGCGGCGGCGCTGCTGCTGGCCCTGCCGATCGCCGACAGCCGCAGCGGCTGGGCGGCTGAATCCGCCACCGTGCAGGAAATCCTCGATGGCCAAGGGCTATTCATCAATCAGAAGTAGGCGGCGCCCAAGGATCGGGCCTCGGCTCCCGAGACGGTGAGCACCCGCAACAGCCACGGCCAGCGGGCGGTCAAGGGGCTGGGGGAAATCGAGGTGTTCAGCATCGCCGCAGCCCATGGCGGTGCCGCCCAGGGCGGTGCTGGCCCCAGTGGGAACATGGGCCTGCCGCCCAGGCCCCTGCCGCCGCCATGACCGCCGCCTCCCCCTCCGGCCCCCGCCCCCGCTCCGGTGCCGAGATCCGCGCGGCCTTTCTGGACTTCTACGCAGCCCGGGGGCACCGGCGCATGGCCAGCGCCTCCCTGGTGCCGGAGGACCCGACGGTGTTGCTGACGATCGCCGGCATGTTGCCCTTCAAGCCGGTGTTTCTGGGGCAGCAGCAGCGGCCGGCGGCCCGGGCCACCAGCAGCCAGAAATGCATCCGCACCAATGACATCGAGAACGTGGGTCGCACGGCGCGCCACCACACCTACTTCGAGATGCTGGGCAACTTCTCGTTTGGCGACTATTTCAAAGACCAGGCGATTGCCTGGGCCTGGGAGCTAAGTACCCAGGTCTTTGGCCTCAACCCTAACAATCTTGTCGTCAGCGTCTTTCGCGAAGATGATGAGGCCGCTGCCATCTGGCGGGATGAAGTGGGCGTCAATCCCAGGCGCATCATCCGCATGGATGAAGCCGATAATTTCTGGGCCTCGGGTCCCACGGGACCCTGCGGCCCCTGCTCGGAGATCTACTACGACTTCAAGCCGGAACTGGGCGATGAAGGAATCGATCTGGAAGACGACAGCCGCTTCATCGAGTTCTACAACCTGGTCTTCATGCAATACAACCGGGACGCCGAGGGCCAGCTAACGCCCCTGGCCAACCGCAACATCGATACGGGCTTGGGCCTGGAGCGCATGGCCCAGATTCTGCAAGGGGTCAGCAATAATTACGAGACCGATCTGATCTATCCCCTCCTAGAGCGCGCCGCACAATTGGCTGGGGTTGATTATAATAATCTCGACGAAGCGGGCCAGATCGGAAGAGCGTCGTGTAGGGAAAGAGTGTGCCT
>CAIKWV010000213.1 GCA_903831165.1 uncultured cyanobacterium | reverse complement strand
GCCGCGCTTGAGCAGGCCGATGCTCCAGGTGCGCTCGGCCGTGGCGCCGCCCTGGCCCAACAGGCGTCCGCTGTCCGCACAGAGGCCGGTGGGGCCATCCACCGCCCACAGCGATCGGGACCGGTGGGACTGCCGCGCCTCCAACAGGCTCTCCAGCCGTTCGCCGGGGGCGCGGCTCTGGCCGATGCCGAACAGGGCGTCGATCCAGATTTCGGCGTCGCCCGGCTCAGGTTCTGACTCCAAGCGCGGGATCCCCAGCCAGAGCGCATGGCGCAGGTGGGCCGCGGTCAGGGGCTTGTGGCGCTCAAACGGGCTCCAGATCCGCACCGGCATCCCCGCCAGCTGCAACTCCCGGGCGATCACCAGGCCATCGCCGCCGTTGTGCCCCGGACCCACCAGCACCAGAACCGCCTGTCCTGCCGCGAGCAACGGCGCTTCGCCAGCGGCTCCCGCCGCCAGCAGCCGGCGGCTGATCGCCAGGGCCGCCTTCTCCATCAGCGCCTCCACCGGCAGGCCGCTGGCGAACAGCTGCGCTTCCAGATCCGCCATCTGGGCCGCCGTCACCAGCAGGTGCTCGGCATCGGGGGCGGGCCAGGGGGCGGCAGGGGGCACGACGGAGAGTCAGGGCAACTTCCATGATGGAGAGATCTGAACGGGACATCCAGGGATGTCCACAAGCGTGTGGCGGTCCCCCTAACCCAACGTCAAGGCGAGCTTGACCAGCCCCTGGATCCTCCGGCTCCTCCATCACTGGCCTCCCTGGGAGCCGGGCCGATGGCCACTGCGGCTGGAGCCCATGCCCTGGAGCGCCTGCGCGCCTGGCCCGGCGCCCATCGGGTGGCGGTGGGGCTTTCCGGCGGGGTGGACAGTTCGCTGACGGCGGCCCTGCTGGTGGCGGCCGGCTGGCAGGTGGAAGGGCTCACCCCTGTGGCTGATGAGCGGCAAAGGGGCCTGCTGCGCCGAAGGCTTGGTGGATGCCGCCGGCATCTGCGAACAGCTGGGGGTGCCCCATCACGTTGTCGACAGCCGCGAGCGCTTCCAGGCCGAGATCGTCAACTTCCTGGTGGAGGGCTACGCCGCCGGGGTCACGCCCCTGCCCTGCTCCCGTTGCAACCGGGAGGTGAAGTTCGGCCCGATGCTGGCCTGGGCCCAGTCGGAGCTCGGCATCGATCGCATCGCCACGGGCCACTACGCCCGGGTGCGCCATGCCGAAGCCGGTGACGCCCTGCCGGTGCCCGGCGACGCCCAGGGCCGCCATCAACTGTTGCGGGGTCTCGATAGCCACAAGGATCAGAGCTATTTCCTCTACGACCTGCCCCAGGAGATTCTGGGGCGATTGGTGTTTCCCCTGGGCGAACTCACCAAGGCCGACACCCGCGCCGAGGCCTCGCGGCTGGGATTGCGCACCGCTGAAAAACCGGAAAGTCAGGATCTCTGCCTGGCCGATCATCACGGCTCGATGAAGGCCTTTCTGGATGCCTATCTGCCGCCCAGACCGGGGCAGATCGTCCTGAATGACGGCACCGTGGTGGGTGAACATGACGGGTTGGAGCACTTCACCATCGGCCAGCGCAAGGGGCTGGGGGTGGCCTGGAGCGAGCCACTGCATGTGGTGCGCCTGGATGGGGCCATGAACCGGGTGGTGGTGGCGCCGCGGGCCGAAGCCGCCCGCCAGCAGTGCCTGGTGGGGCAGGTGAACTGGCTGTCGATGGCCGCGCCGACGGATCCGATTGAGGTGAAGGTCCAGGTGCGCTACCGCAGCGAACCCGAACCGGCACGGCTGGTGCCGCTGCCGCCCAGCCCAGCCGACCAGGACAACAGCCGGCCCCATCGCTGCCGCCTTGAATTTGCAGAACCCCAGTTTTCGATCACCCCGGGCCAGGCGGCGGTGTTCTATGCCGGTGAGGTGCTGCTGGGGGGCGGATTGATCAGCGCCTCGATGTAATCCATTCGGACGTAATTCGGTCTGATGCGGTCTTTCGGTATGGGGGAGCTGGCTTGGGCTTTGTCTCGCAGCGATCAGTGAGTGCAATGATCCTGGATCAGGAATGAGACGGCTAAGGAATGTGCGCCGGCAAGAATTGTCTGTCGCCATGGATTACGTAACGACATGGATTGCGTAAAGATATGGATTGCATAACACCACGGGTTGCATAACGCCATGGATTGCATAACGCCATGGCATGATCGCCGCTCAGAGTGATTCGCTGGTCATGATTCACCAGTAAGGGTCGCCCGGCAGTTCCACCCGCAGCTGTCCCGTTTTGCAGCCGGGGACGCTGGCAATGCAGGCCCGCACCACCTGGCCGTTGACCTCAATTTCGCAGGCGCCGCAGCTGCCCCCCAGGCAACCGGTGGGGATCGCGACGCCCGCTGCTTGGGCGGCGATCAACCAGTCGCTGCCGGGTAGCGTCTTACTGGTGCGGCCATCGGGCCAACGGATCACGACCGGTTGTTGAGGCACGCTGGGAACTCCTGGGCAAGCGTTAGGGGAAGGATGACGATCTCGATGTGCTTGGCATCGGGACCGATCAAGGGGGCCATGGCTGGCATCAGTTCAGCCAGTCATCAGCTCAGCCAGCCAGCAGCGGCTCCAGATCCACATGTTGCTCAAACGCATCGGCCAACCGCTCCAGCAGGGCATCCCGCTGGCGGGCGTGGTGGGGCTGGTGTTCGCTCAGGGGGGTTAGCCCGCGGCGTTGCCGCAGTTGGTTGAGCCAGCGGCGGCGCCAGGGGCCATTCTCGAACACGCCGTGCAGATAGGTGCCGGCCACCAGGCCGCCCTGTTCGCCGCAGGGCTGCCACCAACCGAGTCCCTCCTGGCTGCACAGCGGCTTGATCGATCCGTCTTCGCCAGCACCGCTGCCGCTGCCATCGCCCTCCAGCACCTGGCTGACGCCGTGATGCAGTTCGAAGCCTTCCAGTTCCAGGCTGGATCCCCGTGGCCACAGGGCCTGGCTGCGGCCTTGGCGCAGGGTCTTGCTGCCGCCGTAACAGGTGTCCAATGGCAACAGGCCCAGACCCCGGCTCTGCTGGTCGGCGCCATCCCCTTGACCTGAGTTTTCGCCTGCGGCCAGGGGGGCATCACTGTCGTCCCCGTCCCCCAGTCCTCCCTCCAGCCCCTGGGGATCCCGCAACCATTCCCCCAGCATCTGCAGTCCGCCGCAGAGTCCGAAAACATGCCCGCCCGCCTGCCCATAGGCCCGCAGCTGTTCATCCAATCCTCCGGATTGCAGGGCCGCCAGATCGCGGCGGGTCTGCTTGCTGCCCGGCAGGATCACCGCATCGGGGCGTCCCAGGGATTCGCCGGGCCGGATCCACTGCAGCTGCACCGTGGGCTCGGCCTCCAGCGGATCGAGATCGGAGAAGTTGCTCATCGAGGGCAGGCGCAGCACGGCGATCGTCAGCTCGGCCCCCTGCTTGCGGCCACGGCGCTCCAGCAGATCGAGCGAATCCTCCGGCGGGAACAACTCCTCCAGCCAGGGCATCACCCCCAGCACCGGCACGCCGGTATGGCGTTCCAGCCAGGTGCGCCCTTCATCGAACAGCTCCCGGCGGCCGCGGAAGCGGTTGATCAGGATGCCGCCGATGAGCGGACGCTCCACCGGCCGCAGCAGCGCCAGGGTGCCCACCAGCTGGGCAAACACACCGCCCCGTTCAATATCGGCGACCAGCAGGCAGCGGGCCCGCAGATACTGGGCCAGCCGCAGATTGGTGAGATCCCGCGGCTGCAGGTTCACCTCCACCGGGCTCCCGGCGCCCTCCAGCACGAGCCGGCCGCCTGGATAGCGCTCTTGCAAGTCCGCCAGGCCGCCGCGGATCGCCGCCCAGCCCGGCCTGAACCAGTCGCGGTAATAGTGCTCGGCGCGGGCGGTGCCGACCGAGCGCCCCAGGTGGATCACCTCACTGGTGCTGTCGCCGCGGGGTTTGAGCAACACCGGATTCATCGCCACCTGGGGCTCCAAGCCCGCCGCCCAGGACTGCAAAGCCTGGGAATAGGCCATCTCGCCACCGGCCTGATCCACCCAGGCATTGAGGCTCATGTTCTGACCCTTGAACGGCAGCGGTGTCTCTCCCCGGCGCTTGAGCACCCGGCAGAGGGCTGCGGTCATCAGCGATTTGCCGGCACCGCTGCTGGTTCCAAGCACCATCAGCGGCTGGGGGGCACCGGAAGGCGGTCGGCTCACAGGCGGGGCCGGTGGCGCAGGAGGTTCTCGCGAAACCGCTCACGCAGTCCGGCTCTGGGGATTTCGCCAGGCCAGCGGCTGATCACACTGCGGCCCAGGGGCGTCAGCCGCACCCGTTCGGTCAGGCCCTGGCCATCAACTTCCCGCCGCAGCACCCCCAGCCGGATCAGCCAGATGAAGTGGGCTTCAGCCCGCTCATCGCCAAACGAGGTGAACAGCAGCAGCGGCCAGTCGGCCCGGGCGCACAACTCCGTGCTGCTGATCGCCGCTTCGCTGAGCTCCTCATAGAAGGCCCGACGAAACGGCAGGCAGGTCAGCGAGCGGGCCGCCCGATCACGGGCCCAGCGATCATGGGCATCCAGGCTGACCCGGGAAGCGCTCTGAAGTTCAGCGGCCACTGGCAGGGCGATCAGTTGAACAGGCTGTTGAGCAGCCCCTCCAGGGTGGTCGCGGCCGGCGCCTGCTCGGAGCCACTGCGGCCATAGCCATAGCCGGGATTCGATCCGCTGGGGTTACCCCAGGGATTGCCACTGTTGCCGTACCCGCTGCCGTAGCCACTCCCAGGGCCACTCCCGGGGCCACTCCCAGGGCCATTGTTGTAGCCCTGGCCGCCGCCCCGGCTGGTGTCCAGTTGCAGATCGGACCAGCGGAACACCATTCCGTTCCCCCGGTTGGCGTACACCACAGGCCAGATGCCAGTGGCATCGCGCAGCACGAGCCTGCCGTTGCCCTGGTTGTAGAAGCTGTAGCGACGGCCGTCGCGGGTTTCCACCACGTAGGCACTGCCGCTGAAATCCTGGCGACGGCTCAGACGGCAGCCACCGTTGAACAGGTTGCGACCCCGTTGCAGCAGTTGGCAGGTGGTTTCACCGGGCATGCTGCCGCCACCCCCACCGCCACTGTTGCCGAACAGCTGCTTGCTGAGCCGATTGCTGACATTGCGCTTCTGGGCGCCGTCGTCCCAGCAGGTGCGGCGGTTGATGCTGCAGAGCTCACCGCCGGTGAGAATGAATTCCTGGGCCGGCGGACGACCGGAGATCTGGCGCAGCAGATCCCGCTCCGCCTTTTCGCCATAGGCCCGGCGGGTCTGCGCGACCGAAGGCCCCTGGCTGTCGTAGCAGATGCGCTGGTTGTTGTCGCAGACCAGACCCGGGCGCGAAAGATCGAGGGCCAGGGCAGCGCTTTGCAGGGAAATGGCTCCGGCAACCCCGAGCAACAGGGCTGCAGGGCGGATCTGCTGGAGAGGGCGCATGGCGCACAGACGGCTCACTGATTTCGAAGTTAGCCAAGCCGTGGGAGGGTGGCGCCAGATGCTTCGGTCCCATGTTGCTGCTGGCCTCGGCTTCGCCCGCCCGACGCCGCCTGCTGGAGCAAGCGGCCATTCCGTACCGCGCCCAGGTCAGCGGTGTGGACGAGGAGGCGATCCAGGACCCCGAGCCCAGGCGACTGGTGCAACGGCTGGCCCGGGCCAAGGCGGAAGCCCTGGTGCTCGGCGGCGCCAGCTCCGGGGGGAATGGCGATCAGGCGGAGGTGCTGATCGAAGGGCGTTCTGGGGCGAACGATCCGGTTGTGATCCAGGCTGCTGCTGTGGTCCAGGGTTGTTCCGCAGCGCCAGCTTGTAGCGCGGTCCTGGGCTGCGATTCGCTGCTCGTGTTCGACGGCCAGGTGTTCGGCAAGCCCGCCGATGCCCGGGAGGCCTGCGAGCGCTGGCGGCGCATGGCCGGCGGCTGGGCGGAACTGCACACCGGCCACTGTCTGGTCGGAGCCGCTGGCCTACTGCTGCTGGAGACCGTCACCACCCGCGTTCAGTTCGCCGCCGTGGACGAGCCCACGATTGCGGCCTACGTCGCCAGCGGTGAACCCCTGGCCTGTGCCGGCGGCTTTGCCCTGGAGGGGCGCGGCGGGCTGTTGGTGGAGCGGATCGAAGGTTGCTACAGCAATGTCATCGGCCTCAGCCTGCCGCTGCTGCGTCGCTGGTTGGCGGAGCTGCCCGAGCCAGCGCGGGCCTGAGCGGATCACCCCGGGCTGGGCGGAAGGACCACTGGGGCTTCCAGGACTGCGGTTGCCTGCTGTGTGCTGAGGCCATCGGGTCTGCCGACCCTGCTCCGCTGGCTGGCGCACTTGCCCGGTGCGACCTGACCCCTTGGAGCTTGAATGCTAATCGCCAGGGAGCTGACGCGCTGCACACGTTGCCGCCGGAGCGATCCATGCCCCTTGATCCGCCAGGGCCGGTCGCCGGCCTCCGTGGCTCCCGCTTCCCCCATCTGGCCAGCAGGTGAGAGAGCATCCAGTTCTCAGAAGGCAAGGCCGCCCCCCAAAGGTGCCGCATAAAAAAAAGCCCCCGCGGTAGCGGGGGCTCTGAAAGTGCAGGAAGCACCTGGGCTGATCAACGATCAGTCGAGATCCGGCATGGCCAGGGTGGGCTCGGCCTGACGGTCGATGCCCTTCTCGAAACCAGCGGCAGCTGCGCGGGCGCGACCGGCGTGCCAGAGGTGACCGACCAGGAAGAAGAAGGCCAACACAAACTGGGTGGAGGCCAACCACTGGCGGATGTTGACGAAGTTCACCGAGTTG
>CAIKWV010000212.1 GCA_903831165.1 uncultured cyanobacterium | reverse complement strand
CATCCCCGTGCTGGGGCTGCCCCTGCTGGCGGCCCATGCGGTCAGCCGCCGCACCCTGATCCCGCCGATCTTCGGCCTCACCTCCTTGGGGATGCTGGCCTTCATCCCGGCCACCCTGGTGTTCAGTCAGCCGGGCGTGTTCAAGTCCCTCAGCAACCAGGGAGCCCAGCCCCTGGTGGTGCTGCTCGGCATCGGCGGCTTTGCCTGCGGCCACAAGCTCGGCCAGGACAAGGCAGCCCTGGACGGGCGCCACTGGCTGGCCCTGGATCGCTGAGGCCGTGCGGATGGGGCCGGTGCCTTCGCCCTACCGGTTCAGCAGCGGGCGATCAACTTTCTTTTTTGCTGCTCAGTCGCTTGGTGTGGCGGCAGATCGAGGCCAGGCAGATCACGGCGAACCCCCCGGCCACGTTGACGGCCTGGGCGCTGTGCTGGTCGGCGGTCTTGCCCTGGCTGCTGAGGCCGGTGAACACCATCGCCGCACCGGCGACATAGCCGATCAAGGCCGTGATGCTGAAGTTGTGGAAGGGGGTCTGGGGTTCCAGGCCCTTGGGCTGGCTGCTGAGGATGCGCTGGATTTCGTCATCGGTCGGCAGGCGACGCGCTGCCGAGGTGGCCGGCGCCAATGACCCTGCCTCCGGCAACGGAGGGGGCGTCAGCGACGGGGGCGGCGGCGGTGGGGGAGGCGTGGCTGACGCCATGGACCCAGGCTCAATTGCGCCAATCATGGCCAGCCCCACCCGGCCTGACAACAGCGGCGGCGGTGCATCGGCCCGTCGTCGGGGGGCCAGCGATCCGCTCAGCGATCCGGTCGTCCGTCCGAATTGGGCACCGGCCGATAGAAGGCCACGCCGATCACACCGTCGCGGCCCCCGGCCCAGCGCGCCAGATCGGTTTTGAGCTCCACCCCCGAGCCCGCGGCGGCGAGCAGGGCGTTGATCTGGTTGCCATTCACCTCCACCAGCCCGATGTCGCTGACATCCAGTCCCGGCCGCTGGCTCACCAGGGCGAAGACATCGCCGCTGCGCAGCGAAGGCAGCACCGGCGCCAGGCTGCGCAGGGGCACATAGGACTGATCGACGGCCAGCGTCCGCTCCAGGGTGGTGATGCAGGTCCGGTTGGCGGGCAGCTGCATCGCGGGGTAGGCCCCCGGATGGCTGGAAAGGAACGTCAGGGATCGCCGCCGGCTGGTGGCCCCGGGAAGAAAGGGGGTGAGGTTGACCAGGTAGCCCTGCCGTTCCGCCGCCTGCGCCCAGAGGCTGACGTAGTGATGGCGCCCGCAATAGGACACCTGTCCCTTGTGGTAACGCAGGTCTCGCACATGATCACTGAAGCGATCCGCCGCCTCGGTACGGGTCTTCACCTGGCGGCTGTTGACCAGCGCCAGCAGCTGCTCGACGAAGCGGAGCTGGTCGACATGCTCGAGATCGAGCAACAGGCGCTCCGGGGTTTGCTGATCCATCGGCAAAGCCCTGTAGGGGGTGCCCTGGAAACGGCGGGCCAGGGCGATCAGTGCCTGGTTCATCGGTGCCGCGGCCGTGTCGTCGATCGCCTGGGCCGCAAGGCGGCGGGTACCGCCGATGAAGAGGGGCAGGTTGGGATCGATCGGCGTCCTGCCCCCGCCGGCTTGACGGGCCGGTGCCGCCGCAGATGGGGGCGCTGCCGCAGATGGGGGCGCAGCCGGCCGCAGGGGCGATCGCCCGCCCGGATGGCTGCGCGAGCCGAGATCGAGGGGGCTGGTGACCCAGCGCACGGCCAGGAACGCAGCTCCAGCGGCCACCACCAGAGAGAGCCACAGCACCAGGGTGGTCCTGCGCATGCGGGCGTGCTGCGGGGGCCGCGACATTACCGGCAGGCCTCCGTAGTCAGCTGGCCAACCAATCGGCCAGGGCCACAGGCGGCTGGGCGGGGCTGCTGGTGACTTCGATGATGCGGTTGATCGCGGCCGGTGTCTGCAGGGCATCGAGGCAGACCCTCGCCACCAGACGGCGGGGAATGCTGTTGCTCTCCTGTTGATCAGCGGCGCTGTAGACGATCCCTTCAGCCTCCAGTCCCTCTTCACTCTCCTTGAGACCGCCTGGCCGAATCACGGTCCAGTCCAGTCCGCTCTCGGCCAGCCAGCGCTCACCCAGGCCCTTCCAGACCAGGATCAGGCCGAACAGATTGAGGGGGTGCAACAGGCGACCGCTGCAGAGGGAACTCACCAGCAGCACCCGGCTGACGCCGGCGGCCCGGGCGGCCTGCAGCTGGGGGGGCATCGCCAGGGCATCCACCTTGAGCGGCCCCAGCAGGTCGATCGAGGGCCGGGCGCCGGTGGCGATCACCAGGGCGTCACAGCCCTGCAGGGCCCGCTGGAGCGCAGCGGTGTCCTGCAGTTCGAGCCGCTCGATCGTGGCCCCAGTGAGACCCTCGGGCACCAGGGAACCGGGCCGCAGAATGGCCGTGACCTGCCAACCCCGGCCCAAAGCGTCCTGGACCACGCGCCAGCCGGTCTTGCCGGAGGCACCCGTCACGGCGATGCGCATCGTTGGGCTTCCAGCAGCTGAGTTGATCGTATGCAGCCCCCTGCTCGGACGTGACCGGAGCGGAGCCGCTGGGCGCCGATCGGTCCTGAACCGGGCTGCCCCTCAGCGCACCAACCGCCGGAAGGTCTTCTTGCCCAGCTGCAGCACCAGCCCTTCGAGCGCTTCGGGGCCGCTGAATTCCTGGTTGGGATCCGTCAGCTTCTCACCGTCGAGCTTGACGCCACCGCCCGCAATAGCGCGCCTGGCCTCGCTGCTGCTGGCGCAGATCCCCACGGTAGACAGCAGATAAAAGGCCTTGGCCGGGAAGTTCACCGCCGCCAGCGACAGCTCCGGCACCTCCGCTTCGGCGGCACCGGCCCCGGTCGCTCCCGCCACCAGCCGGGCCGCATCGGCCTGGGCCGCCTGGGCCGCCTCCAGGCCGTGGCGGGCGCGGGTCACCGCCAGGGCCATCAACTTCTGGCGTTCGCGGGGGTTGCTGGGCAGGCCGTCGAGATCCAGATCGGTGAGCAAGGTGAGGTACTCATCCACCACTGCATCGGGCACCTTCTCGAGCTTGGAATACATCGACAGCGGATCGTCGGCGAGCCCGACCGTGTTGCCCAGGCTCTTGCTCATCTTCTGCACGCCATCAAGCCCCGGCAGGATCGGCAGCAGCATCCCGAACTGGGGCCGCAGGCCGTGGTGGCGCTGCAGATCGCGGCCCATGGCCACATTGAACTTCTGATCCGTGCCGCCCAGTTCCAGATCGGCAGCGATCGCCACCGAGTCGTAACCCTGCAACAAGGGATAGAGAAACTCGTGCAGCGAAATCGGCGTACCGGAGCCGTAGCGATTGGCGAAATCCTCCTTGGCGAGCATCTGGCCCACCGTGCTGGTGCCCAGCAGGTCGATCACCGCCGGCAAATCCATCCCGGCCAACCATTCGCTGTTGCGCCGCACCTCCAGCCGTCCGGGGGTGGTGAAATCCAGCAGGGCCCGGGCCGGATCCTGCCCCAGGCCCAGCTGCACCAGATAGGTCTCGGCGTTGGCCTCCACCTCGGCGGCGCTCAGCTGCACCCGGGTGGCGCTCTTACCGGTGGGATCGCCGATGCGGGCCGTGAAGTCGCCAATGATCAGCACGGCGGTGTGGCCCGCGTCCTGAAAGGCGCGCAGCTTGCGGAACAGGATCGAGTGACCCAGATGGATATCCGAGCCGGTGGGGTCGATGCCGAGCTTCACCCGCAGCGGCCGGTCCTGGGATT
>CAIKWV010000211.1 GCA_903831165.1 uncultured cyanobacterium | reverse complement strand
CTGTTTCTCAGGCCCGGGTCTGACGCTCCCCCTCTTAGCCTGCCCCGATGGCTTCTTTGCCGCTCACCGATCGCCTGCTGCGCAGCTGGCTGCGCTGCAAGCGCCGGGCCTGGCTGGATCGCCATGGGCCGTTGGAGCGGCGCCAGTGGAGCGCCCATCGCGCCCTGGCCCTCGACGACCAGCTGCGCAGTTTTCAGAGCCTGTTGCCCCAGCGACCCGGCCATGGCGAAGCCGCCTGCCGGGAGGGGTCGGAAGGGGTGATGGGTTTGCGGCTCTATGGCCGCGGTCCAGGCGGCCTGGAGCTCGAGGCCCATCCCTCCCTACTGCAGCGGCAGCCGGGTCAGAGCCGCTGGGGTGATTTCGCCTACCGGCCGGTGCTGGCCCGCCAGGGCCGGCGCCTCACCCGGGAGCACCGCCTGCAGCTCGCCCTCTGGGGACGCCTGCTGGCGGAGCATCAGCGGGCCCCGGTGCCCGAGGCGCTGGTGGTGGCCGGCGGCGATCGCCGCCTGGAGCGCGAAACGCTGCAGCTCAACGCCGGCCTGCAGCGCCAGCTGGAGGAGAGCCTGGAGCGCCTGGCCCACGATCTAGAGCGCCCCCAGCCGCCGCCCCTGGTCAACGACCGTAAGAAGTGCACCCTCTGCAGCTGGCGCTCCCTCTGCGATGAAACGGCCGCGGCTGAAGGCCATCTCAGCGAAGTGAGCGGCGTCGGCGGCAAGCGGCGGGATCTGCTGCTGGAGCTGGGGGTGCGCAGCCTGGCCGAACTGGCTGAGGCGGATCCTCAGCAGCTGGCCGAGGCGCTGGCGGTGCACGGCGAGCAGCATCGCGAGGTGGCGGCCCAGCTCGTGGCCCAGGCCCTGGTGCAGGCCGGCGGTGAGCCCTGCCGCCGCGGCACGGGCGGCATCCCAGCCCGGCCCGGCGAGGCCTGGACGGCGGCCCTGCCGGAGCTGGCGGCGGCACCGGGGGTGCTGATCTACGACATCGAATCCGACCCCGATGCCCGCGACGACTTCCTGCATGGCTTCCTGCGGCTCGAGCGCGACGAAGGCGGTCGCTGGCCCGGGGGCCTGCTGCCCCTGAGCGGCCCCGGCGCCGGCCACTACCAGCCGCTGCTGGCCCTCTATGAGCACGGGGAGGCCAGGCTCTGGCAGCGCCTGGCCCGGTTGCTGGCCCGCTATCCCGATTGGCCGGTGCTCCACTACGGCGAGACCGAATCGGTGGGCCTGCTGCGGCTGGCGGAGCGCCAGGGGGCGAGCGAGGCCGAACGCGACCGCCTGCGCGGGCGCCTGATCGACGTGCATCAGCGGCTGCGGCGCCACTGGTTGCTACCGGTGAACAGCTACGGGCTCAAGGCGGTGGCGGGCTGGCGCGGTTTCCACTGGAGCCAGAGCGGCGTCGATGGCGCCCGCTGCCTGCTGTGGTGGCGGCAGTGGCGCCAGGGCGGCCGCCAGCCCCGCCGCGGCCGCCACCAACTGGGCCGGATTTTTCTGTACAACCGCGACGATTGCCGCGCCACCTGGATGGTGGCGCGCTGGCTGCTGGAGCAGGAGGGGCTCTGAGCCGCCGCCCCGCACCCTGGAGCTGGGAGACGGCCATCGCCCCCGCCCCTGAGGGCGAGTCTCAGCCGCCGCCGGCTCCGACGGGCGGTGCCGCGAAGCTGGGTGGCACGGAGATCGCCAGCGCGATCGCGCCGGAGCCCTCACCGGCGTGCAGTTGGGGCGCCGTCAGGCAGCCCCGCCGCACCAGGGCCAGGCCGATCCAGCCCTCGCCGTTCGCCAGTTCGAGGCTGGAGCTGATCGTGCCGGCCCGCTCCGCCTCGGCGCCGCGCAACGCGGCTCCGGGCACCAGCACCGCTGCGGCGCCCGCTGATGTGGGGGCATGCCAGCGCCGCAGCTGTTGCTTGACGCCGTCGTAGGTGGCGAGCTTGGCCAGGGTTTCCTGGCCCACATAGCAGCCCTTGCTCAGGCTCACCCGCGGCGCCAGCCCCAGCTCAAACGGGTTGGTGTCCTCGTTGATCTCGCACGGGGCCGCCGGCTGTCCCTGGCGGATCCGCCAGCGCTCCGCTTCGCCTGCCGTCAGAGGCCTCAGGTCCGCCAGGTCGGCCGGCAAGGGGGCGTCGGCGGGCAGCACCACGCTGTTGCCGAGCTGCCAGCCTGGGCCGCCCGTCAGGGGGTGCCACTGTCCCGTGGGGCCTGGGGCCGCCTGGGCCGAGTCGTTCCGGACGGTGTCCGGTGTGACGGTGCTGTCCGGGGCAACATTGGCTGCCGCTGCGTTGATTTCCGGGGTTGGCGGTGCGGTGAGGGGCTCAAGCCAGAGGCCGTCCACCAGGGCTCCCAGCCGCACATCGTCGGCGGGGAACAGCACCCGATCCAGGGCCTGGCGCACGGCCGCGGCTTCGCCCTCGCGGATCACCAGCCAGGCGCCGCCCTCCACCACCAGCACCTCGGCCAGGGCGCGCAGGCGGGCGGTGGGACTGATGCAGCAGGTGCCCAGCCACTGGCCGGGCCGGGCCAGCTGCAGATCCTGGCTGGTCTGACCGTGCAGAAAGCGCAGCGTGTCGGGACCCTGGAGCTGCAGCAGCGCCACGGGTTGCTGCAGCCGGCAGAGGCCGGCGGGTTGCCAATCCCAGGGCGAAGGCCGGCCCAGGTCGGCGTCGCTGGCGTTGGTTGTCATGGTTCAGCCCGCCTCGGCGCTGCCGGAGTCGCCGGCCTTGGCGAGGGCGGCCACCTCCTCCAGCAGAAACAGGCTGCGCAGATCCAGTCCGGCGGCGGCCATCGCTTCGGCGCCCCCCTCCTGGCGATCGACGATCGCCACCACCCGGTCCACCGCGTAGCCCGCCTCCTGAAGCTGGCGCACCGCCTTCAGCGCCGAGCCGCCCGTGGTCACCACGTCCTCCAGCACGGTGATGCGGCTGCCCGGAGCCGGCAGCGGCCCCTCCAGCCAGGCGCCCGTGCCGTGGCCCTTGGCCTCCTTGCGCACGATCAGGGCATCGAGCGAGCGGCCCTCCAGGGCGGCCTGCATCGCCACGGCGCTCACCAGGGGGTCGGCGCCGAGGGTGAGGCCCGCCACGGCCACCGCCTGCGCTTCCACCAACTCCAGCATCAGCCGCCCCAGCAGGGCCAGGCCGGGGCCACTGAGGCTCACCGGTTTGCAGTTGACGTAGTGATGACTGGTGCGGCCCGAGGCGAGGGTGAAGGTGCCGTGGCGATAGGCCCGCTCGGACAGCAGGCCCAGCAGGGTGGCCCGGGCGCTGGCCGCGTCAGGGGCGCCAGCCAGGGCCGGGCCGGGGTGGGCGGGGCTGGCGGTGTTGGTGGGCGGAATGGCCATCGGCGGGGAGTCGGCTGGTGGGCGAGTCAGGCACTCGCTAGTTTGTCTCTATCGTGATGGGGCCTGTAGCGGCCGGAGTATCGATGGCACCGATCACCCATCCAGGCGCCGCCGAGCCGATTTATGGCTGCGGCCCGGAACCCCGTCAGGGGCGTCTCTCCCGCTTCAGAGCAACTCTTGCCGGCGCCCTGACTCCGGTGGTGCGCTTCGCGACCGCTCCTGCAGCTGGGGCCAGGGCTGTCCGGGGTACGGCGGCCAGCGCGACCGCCCTCACCACACTCATCAGTTTCGCCGCGGCATCGGCTCTGCTGCCCGCACGGCCCGCGGCGGCGGGACCGGTGCTCTGCACCACCAGCCTGGAGGCCCCGATCATCGGTACCCGCGACGTGAATGGGGTCGTCAGTGCTCCCCTCTCTCCCGTGGAGGTGACCCGCTGCGGCATCGTCCAGACCGCGCCGGAACTGCTGGAGCGCCGCGCCTACAGCTGGACGTCCCCCTTCGCCCGTGGCGTGGACATGACCCATCAGGTGACCGACCTGTTCGGCATTGCCATGGGTGGCGGCGATGGCACCAAGGTGATGGGCTTCGGGTTTGGCGACCAAACGCTGATCTGGGATGGATCGGCGATCGAGAACACCTCCCGGGTGATGCTGGACGATCAGTCCAATCCGATGCCGCTGCGCACGAGTGATCTGGTCGGTGTCTATGGCACCAGCCTGGGCGGCGGTGTCGCGCTGCCCCAGGCCCCCGAAGCCAACACCGACAGCGGTGCCTACCGCTCGGCCACCAGCAATCGCTCGGTGCGGGGGATGTGGTAGCCCCAGGCCCGCCCGCCCATGCGGGGGTCTAGCAATCTGGTGAATGCAGCGAACTCATAATTCGCCTTAGCCGGGTTCGATCCCCGGGACCCCCATCTCCTTTCCTGCCATTGCCCTGGCACGGCACGGCTCGGATCCGTTCTCACCCGTGCCATCTCCCCCTCTGGTGCGAGGGGCCTGTGCCACAGATCAGGATCGCGCTGGTTGGCCCGCCCCTTCTGTCGTCGGCTGCGATGGCGTTGATCCAATCTCAAGACCCGGCGCTCCACTGGCTGGGATCGGCTGCTGAGGTTGGTAGACCGCAGCCGGAAGGTCTGCTGCCCTGCGGCACCGGAACGGCCTAATTGTGCCCCCACCCTGATCGGCCCGGTGGGCCCCCACCTGCCAGGCCTCGTCTGCCTACCTAAGCTCCACCCAGGCCGAACCTCCGCCCTGCATGCGCTTCCTGGCCTTGGCCATCCTGTTGGCCCTGATGGCGTTCTTCGCCGCCGCTGAGTTCGCCGTGATCCGGCTGCGCCCTTCGCGGGTGCAACAGCTGCTCGATGACGAGGAGCCCGGGGCCCGGTCGGTGGCGCGGCTGCAGCAGCGGCTGCGCCGGGTGCTGGTGGCCACCCAGCTGGGCGCCGTGCTGGCCCTGCTGGCGATCGGCTGGACCGGACGCGGCCTGGCGGGCCATCTGGCCTCCCCCTGGATCTCCGCTCTGCCCCAGGGCTGGCTCGATGCCCTGGTCTTCCTGGCGCTGGTGCTGCTGGCCACCCTGATCGGCGGACTGTTGCCCAAGGCCTGGGTGCTGCATCGCCCGGAGGCCTCGGCTCTGCGGCTAGCCCCCCTGCTGGAATCGCTCACGGCCACCCTGTCCCCCCTGCTGCTCTTGATCGAGCGGCTGACGGGGGTGCTGTTGCGGCTGCTGGGCCTGCCGCGCAACTGGGACGAACTGGTGCCCGTGCTCTCGGCCGGTGAGCTGGAAACCCTGATCGAAAGTGGCGGCGTCACCGGCCTGATGCCGGATGAGCGCAGCATCCTCGAGGGGGTCTTCTCGCTGCGGGACACCCTGGTGCGCGAGGTGATGGTGCCCCGTTCCGGCATGGTCACCCTGCCGCTGGAGGTCAGCTTCGGCGAAATGATGGATGCGGTCCATGCCAGCCAGCACGCCCGCTTTCCCGTGATCGGCAGCTCCCTCGACGATGTGCGCGGCATGCTCGATCTGCGCCGCCTGGCCGAACCGATCGCCCGCGGCCAGCTCCACCCGGACACCCCGTTGGCGCCCTATCTGCTGCCGGTCACCCAGGTGCAGGAGAGCGCTTCGCTGGCCGATCTGCTGCCCCTGATCCGCAGTGGCCAGCCGTTGCTGGTGGTGGTCGATGAACACGGCGGCACCGAGGGTCTGGTGACCGTGGCCGATCTCACCGGCGAGATCGTCGGCGAGGACGACAACCCGCTGGAGGCCGCCGAAGATCTCCATCCCCTGGTCGAAGGGGGCTGGTCGGCCGCCGGCGATCTGGAGATCG
>CAIKWV010000210.1 GCA_903831165.1 uncultured cyanobacterium | reverse complement strand
GTGGTGCAGGAGGCCGCCAGCCGGGTGGAGGTGGATGGCCAGGAGCTGAGTGCCTCCCAGCTGCTGGAGCGCTTCCTGTTCCCGCCGGCCCAGCAGCACCAGCCGGTGGCCAAGCTCTCCGGCGGCGAGCGGCGGCGGCTGCACCTCTGCCGCCTGCTGATCGAGGCGCCGAATGTGCTGCTGCTCGATGAACCGACCAACGACCTCGACGTCCACACCCTGGGGGTGCTGGAGGAGTTTCTTGAGGATTTCCGCGGCTGTGTGGTGGTGGTCTCCCACGACCGCTGGTTTCTGGATCGCACCGTGGATCGGCTGTTCTGCTTCGAGCAGGGGCGCCTGCAGCGCTTCGAAGGCAACTACAGCGCCTACCTGGAACGGCGCCAGGCCCTGGCAGCCGAGGCCTCGCGCCGGCCGGCCGCCAAGACCGCCACTGACACGGCAGCCAGGGCCGCCGCCGGATCCCACCGCAACAGCTCCAGCCCAGGCGGAAGCGCCGGGTCAGCCACCAGCCAGCCGCATGGAGCGGCGCCAGCCTCCAACCCAGCCGCTGCGACAAGCCAGGCCGCCCAGCCCCCAGCGAACCAGCGCCAGCAGGCGCCGCGCCGCCGCAGTTTCAAGGAGAGCCGCGAGCTGGAGCGCCTCGACACGGAGCTGCCCCAGTGGGAAACCCGGCGCGGCGAACTCGAGGCCCTGCTGGCCAGCGGCGGCGGCGACTACACCCGCATCGAGGGCCTCACCCAGGAACTGGCGGCGCTGCTGGAGCGGATCACCGCCGCCGAAGAGCGCTGGCTGCTGCTCAGCGAGCTGGCGGACTGACCCGTGGGCTGCCCAAGGGCCGCCACGACACCGCGGGGCCGTGGGCCCGCCGCGGACCAAGAAGCGCGCGGATCAGGACCTGGGAAGCGCCCGTTGAAATCCCCGTCAGCCAGTCCGGACGGTCATCACAGCGCCACCGGATCGGCCGGAGCCCGCCACAGGTCAACCATGGGTGGCCCCATCCCTGAGGTGGAGCCAGACACACTGGTGTCAGGGCTGGGCCGGCTGCCACCTGGACCTAGCAACAAGCGGGCCCAGCGGCGCCAACGCTGCCGTTTGTCAACGGTGATGAGCGCCAGCAGACATGAGGGCCCATGCTCTCGTGCAGGCCCCGTATGGTGGGCCCGGTAAATTCCGGCACCTCGGGTCCGGTGTCTCCATGAAAAGCATCGACGAGCACATTGAGAAGGACAAGGCCGAGATCGAAGCCGCACGAGCCGAAGGCAACCAAGGCAAAGTGCGGCACCTTGAAGAAGAGCTCCAAGGTCTGAAGGAGTACAAGGAGCACCACCCCGAAGACGACCACGACCCCAGCCCCCTCGAGGTCTACTGCGATCTCAACCCCGAAGCGCCTGAGTGCCGGGTCTACGACGACTGATTTCAGTCGTCTGCGGCGGTGAGTTCCTCGCTCCTGTTCATCTGGAGCCGGGGATCTCCCGCCACTCCATCCGCATCGGAACCAAAGGCTGAGCCCAACCCGATCGCGACGCCCCCCGCATCGGTTCTCACAGCGGCATCGTCGACACCGAGCTGAGCCCAGACGGCCGCTTTGAGCGGTTCGAGCCCCTGGGCCATGGCCGCTGAAATCGCCAGGGTGGTGGTCACACCAATGTCCAGAGCGTGAAGCCGGAGCTGCTCCATGGCCTCCGCCAGCTCTTCCTCGTCCAGCAATTCGATCTTGTTGAGCACCAGCAGCCGCGGGCGCTGGGCCAATCCATGGCCATAGGCCTGCAGCTCCTGCTCCACCACGGCCACATCGGCCAGCAGGTCATCGCTGCCGGCCTCCACCAGGTGAATCAACAGCCTGGTGCGCTCGATGTGACGCAAGAAGTCGTGGCCGAGGCCCGCCCCCTGGGCCGCGCCGGCGATCAATCCCGGGATGTCGGCAAAGACGGTGCCATCGCCACTGGGGCGGCGCACCACCCCCAGATTGGGCACCAGGGTGGTGAAGGGGTAGTCGGCGATCTTGGGGCGGGCGGCTGAGAGCACCGAGATCAGCGTGCTCTTGCCGGCGTTGGGCAAGCCGATGATGCCC
>CAIKWV010000209.1 GCA_903831165.1 uncultured cyanobacterium | reverse complement strand
GCCCTGCCCGGCTTACCGGACTGGCTGTTCGTGGTGCAGACCAGCCTGGCCCTGGTCACCGGCTCGATGGTGGTGATGTGGATCAGTGAGGTGATCACGGAACGGGGCATCGGCCAGGGGGCTTCCCTGGTGATCTTCATCAACATCGTCGCCACCCTGCCCAACGCCCTGGGATCCACCATTCAGCTGGCCCAGACGGGTGATCGCAGCACCGTCGGCGGCTTCGTCGTGCTGGTGCTGGTCTTTCTGGTGACGATCGTCGGCATCATCTTCGTGCAGGAAGGCAACCGGCGCATTCCGATCGTCAGTGCCAAACGCCAGGTGGGCGGCTCCGGCATGCTCGCCTCCCGCCAGAGCTACCTGCCGCTCAAACTCAACGCCGGCGGTGTGATGCCAATCATTTTCGCCTCGGCGGTGGTGTTTCTGCCCTTGACGATCGCCAACCTCACCCGCAATGCCTGGCTGGTCAAGGCCGCCGGCTATCTCAACCCCAACAGCAGCACCCCCTGGCTCTATCCGCTGGTCTTCTTCGGGCTGATTCTGGGGTTCGGTTTTTTCTATGCCTCACTCACGGTCAATCCGGTGGACATCGCCACCAACCTCAAGCGCAGCGGTGTGGCGATTCCGGGGGTGCGACCCGGCTCGGCCACGGCCAACTATCTGGGCGGCGTCCAGAACCGCCTCACCTTGCTCGGGGGCCTGTTCCTCGGTTTCGTGGCGATCATCCCCTCGGCCGTGGAAGGCTCCACCCAGGTGCGCACCTTCCAGGGCCTGGGGGCCACGTCTCTGCTGATTCTGGTCGGGGTGGCGATCGACACCGCCAAGCAGGTTCAGACCTACGTGATCTCGCAGCGCTACGAGGGCATGGTGCGGCAGTGAACCCTGCCTGCTGCATTCCCTCCCTTACAGCCTCTCCTTCCGCCGCCATCTCTCCCTGACGTCCAGTCCAACTTCCCAGCCATGAAGCAACGCCTCCTCTTTCTCGGCCCTCCCGGCGCCGGCAAGGGCACCCAGGCCCAGCGCCTGGCCGCCAGTCACGGCCTGCTGCACCTCTCCACCGGCGACCTGCTGCGGGCGGAGATTCAGGCCGGCAGCGAGCTCGGCCGGCAGGTCGAAGCGGTCATGGCCCGTGGGGAACTAGTCAGCGACGACCTCGTGCTCGCCATCGTGCGCAACCGCCTGGAACACCACCACCAGGGCTGGCTGCTCGACGGCTTCCCTCGCAACCTGGCCCAGGCCAAAGCCCTCGATCAGTTGCTGTCTGAACTCGACCAGCGGATCGAACGGGTGGTGCTGATGGAACTCGATGACGCCGTGCTGATCCAGCGCCTGCTGAGCCGCGGTCGGGCCGATGACAACGAGCAGGTGATCCGCCATCGCCTGGAGGTCTACCGCCAGCAGACCGCCCCCCTGATTGCCCACTACCGCGAGCTGGGCCTGCTGAGCGCCGTCGAGGCGGCCGGCAGCGTCGAAGAGATCGCCACCCGCATCAGCGCCCTGCTGCTGGATTGAGGGGCCAGGAGCACAAGGACAAGATTGACCCATGTGGTAGGGTGCTCGTTTGCGAAATCGGAGAGCACTACTCCCATGAAGGTGCGTGCCTCAGTCAAGAAAATGTGCGACAAGTGCCGGGTGATCCGTCGCCACGGCCGGGTCATGGTCATCTGCACCAACCCCAAGCACAAGCAGCGCCAGGGTT
>CAIKWV010000208.1 GCA_903831165.1 uncultured cyanobacterium | reverse complement strand
CGCTGCCCGCCAGTCGCCGCCTGCAGCAATGGCTGCAGAACCTCGGGGGCGAGCAGGTGCTGGTCAGCCAGGGCGATCGCCGATGTCTGGACCCGCTGGGCACGGTGCCCCGGGAGCGGCAGTGCAGCGCCGGGCTGGAGCGCTGGTTGGCGGCTCTGCCCGGGCAGGAGATCGGCGTTGAACCCCAGGCCGCCTGCCTGACGTTGCGGCAGCGCTGGGCCAAGGCCGATGCGGCAGTACAACGTTGGCTGGATCAGCAGCTCGAGGCTCCGGACAGGCTCGGGGAGGTCTGGCTGGCCCGCCGGCTCAGCCGCCTGTTGCCGGCGGATCTGCCCCTGATGCTCGCCAGCAGCAGTCCGGTGCGGGACTGGGAGAGCTTTGCCGATCCGGTGGCGCCGCCGCGGCTGATCCATGGCTTCCGCGGCGCCTCGGGCATCGATGGCACCCTGTCGATGGCCTGCGGACTGGCGGAGGCCATCGGCCAGCTGGTCCTGGTGACGGGGGATCTGGCCCTGCTGCACGATGCCAATGGCTGGCTGTGGCAGCGCCAGCTGCGGGGACGGCTGACCGTGGTCCTGATCGACAACGGCGGCGGCGGCATTTTTGAACAGTTGCCGATCCGCACCGAGCCGGCGGCGGTCATGGATTTTGAGCGGCTGTTCGCCATGCCCCAGGCCCTCGATCCGCTGGCCCTGGCGGCGGCCTATGGCGTCGCCGGCCGCCGGGTCGAGCACCCCGACCAGCTGCCGGAGGCTCTGGACTGGGCCCTGGGCCAGCCGCTGGCCCTGATCGAGCTGCGGACCGATCGCCGCGCCGATGCCCAGCTGCGAACGCGCCTGCGCACAATGGCCTCCCGGCCGCTCCCGCTCCCATGACCTCCCCAGCGATCCCGGCCGTGCACTGGCAGAGCGTCGGCCGCTACCAGGACATCGAGTTCGAGCGCAGCGAGGAGGGCATCGCCCGCATCACGATCAACCGCCCGGACAAGCGCAATGCCTTCCGCCCGCGAACGGTGCAGGAGCTCTGCGATGCCTTCTCCAGGGTGCGGGATGACACGGCCATCGGGGTGGTGCTGTTCACCGGGGCGGGGCCCGCGGCCGACGGGGGCTGGGCGTTCTGTGCCGGCGGCGATCAGAGCGTGCGCGGCGACGGCGGCTACGTGGATGAGGACGGGTTGCCGCGGCTGAATGTGCTGGACCTGCAGCGACTGATCCGCAGCCTGCCCAAGGTGGTGATCGCCCTGGTGGCGGGCTATGCCATTGGCGGCGGCCAGGTGCTGCACCTGCTCTGTGACCTGAGCCTGGCGGCCGACAACGCCGTGTTCGGCCAGACCGGCCCGCGGGTGGGCAGCTTCGATGGTGGTTTCGGCGCCGGCTATCTGGCCCGGGTGGTGGGCCAGCGCAAGGCCCGCGAGATCTGGTTTCTCTGCCGCCGCTACGGCGCCGAAGAGGCCCTGGCCATGGGTCTGGTCAACCAGGTGGTGCCGCTGGAGCAGCTGCAGGCCGAAGGTGTGCGCTGGGCCCGGGAGGTGCTCGCCCACAGCCCGACGGCGATCCGTTGTCTCAAGGCGGCCTTCAACGCTGAGACCGATGGACTGGCGGGGATCCAGGAGCTGGCGGGTCAGGCCACCCATCTCTTCTACCGGACCGCCGAGGGCCAGGAGGGCCGCAATGCCTTTCTGGAGAAGCGCGATCCCGATTTCTCGTCGTCACCCTGGCTGCCTTGAGTCGGAGGTGCCCCTTAGCCTTGGTTGTGTTGTTTCAGTGATTGCCGGGTCCGTGACCCCCAGGCCCGCCCCTGTGACTTCCGGTCGGCGCCAGCGGCGCGACCGTCCCCAGCCCAGCTGCCTCCAGCGCTGCTCAGGCCCTTTGCTTGTGCTGATCTGGCTGCTCGCTGCCGGGGTCGCCAGGGCCGGGCCCTCGCCCCTGGAGCCCGCCGCTCCGCTGGTGCCGCCGCAGTCGCTGCCGGTCTCGGGCGTCCTGGGGCCCACCCTGCGCCTGCCGCAGTCCGGGCACGACGACCTGCCCAGCGTGACTGGACCGCTGCAGTGGCCCGGGGAAGCTGCGGCCCAGCCCCCTGCCGGCGGTGCCGATCCCGCGGCAGCCAGGCTCCGGCCAGGCCCGCAAGCCCAGCCGGCCACCCAGGGTGGAACCCCGCTCCAACCCCAGGCCGCCAGCACCGATCCGGAGCGCCGGCTGGTGCTCGATCGCCACCGCCGCCTGCTGATGGTGCTCGAGAACGGCCAGGAGCGCCATCGCTATTCGGTGGGCGTCGGCATGCCGGGCTGGGAGACACCGGTGGGTCAGTTCAAGGTGATCGAGAAGACCGCCAATCCGGTCTGGGAGCACCCCGCCACCGGCGTCAAGATCAAGCCCGGTCCGGACAATCCCCTCGGCAGCCGTTGGATCGGCTTCCATCGCGACTGCCGTGGCCGCAAGGGCTTCAACGGCCTGGAGCACCTGGAGCTCAAGGGCTGCGTGATCGCCGGCTTCCACGGCACCCCCAACCGCGCCAGCGTCGGCCGGGCCGTGTCCCATGGCTGCGTGCGCCTCTACGACGAGAACGTTCAGGAACTATTCGATCTCGTGCGGATCGGCACCGAGGTGACCGTCCTGCCCTGAACGCCGGGTGGCTCTGTTGTGACCCGTAGAGTTGCGCGCGCCAGACCACCGCGCCGCTCGGCGCCTGAACCCCCATGCGGATCCTGTTCGCCGCGGCCGAATGTGCCCCGATGATCAAGGTGGGGGGCATGGGTGATGTGGTGGGTTCGCTGCCACCAGCCCTGGCTGCCCTGGGCCACGACGTGCGCATGATCCTGCCGGGTTACGGCAAGCTCTGGAGCCGTCTGCAGATTCCCGCCGAGCCGATCTGGCGGGGTCACACGATGGGCACCGATTTCTCGATCTTCGAAACCCGTCATCCCAGCAATGGGCTGCCCCTGTATCTGGTCGGCCATCCCGTCTTTGATCCCGAGCGTATTTACGGCGGTGAGGACGAGGACTGGCGCTTCACCTTCTTCGCCAGTGCGGCGGCAGAATTTGCCTGGAATGTCTGGAAGCCCCAGGTGCTGCATTGCCATGATTGGCATACCGGCATGATTCCGGTCTGGATGCATCAGGACCCGGAAATCAGCACGGTGTTCACGATCCACAACCTCAAGTACCAGGGACCCTGGCGCTGGAAGCTGGATCGCATCACCTGGTGCCCCTGGTACATGCAGGGGGATCACACGATGGCCGCGGCCCTGCTCTATGCCGATGGGGTGAATGCGGTCTCGCCCACCTATGCCGCCGAGATCCGCACGGCGGAGTACGGAGAACGGCTGGAGGGCCTGCTGAATTACATCAGCGTCAAGTTGCGCGGCATCCTCAACGGCATCGACACCGAGGACTGGAACCCGGCCACCGACAAGACCCTGCCCGCCAACTTCAGCGCCACCGATCTCAGTGGCAAGGCCGAAAACAAGCGCGCCCTGCAGGAGCGGATGGGCTTGGCGGTCAACCCCGACACCTACCTGATGGGCATGGTCAGCCGGCTGGTGGATCAGAAGGGGGTCGATCTGCTGCTGCAGGTGGCCGATCGGGTGCTGGCCTACACCGACAGTCAGTTCGTGGTGCTGGGCACCGGCGATCGCGGCTATGAATCGGGCCTGTGGCAGATGGCCGCGCGCCATCCCGGTCGTTTCGCCGTCTTCCTCACCTACGACGACGCCCTCTCGCGGTTGATCTATGCCGGCACGGACGCCTTCCTGATGCCGAGCCGCTTCGAGCCCTGCGGCATCAGTCAGCTGCTGGCGATGCGCTACGGCTCGATCCCGGTGGTGCGCAAGGTGGGTGGGCTGGTGGACACGGTGCCCCCCCACGATCCCCGCGCCCACAGCGGCTGTGGCTTCTGTTTCGATCGCTATGAGCCAGTCGACTTCTACACCACGATCGTGCGCTCCTGGGAGGCCTACCGCCATGCCGACAGCTGGCGCGAGCTGCAGGGGCGGGCCATGGGCCAGGACTACAGCTGGGATCGTTCCGCCCGCGCCTACGAAGCCATGTACATCGAGGTCTGTGGTGTGAAGATGCCCAGCCCCGATGCCGAACAGGTGGAGCGTTTCTCCCAGGGTCAGGGGGCCGATCCCAGCCTGCACAGCGCCGCCGAGCGCGAAGCGGCGGTGGCCGCCGCCGAGGCCAGCCGCGACGCCAACAAGCCCCAGCCCCGGTCGCGCAATCCCCTGGCCCAGTTGCTGCGCCGTGGCGAGGGCTGAGCCGTGGTGACGGCTGAACGGCCCGAGCCGCCAGCCGATCTGCCCCAGATCTACGAGAACCCCTGGGGCTTGCTCGGCCGGGATCTGAGGGCCGTGGTTGCCGATGCCGGCCTGCAACTGCGGATGCTCTGGCGCCGCAATCGCCAGGGCGATTTCTCGGTACCTGGCTTCTGGCCAGGCTCCCTGCAGCCGCTGTTCTGGCCCCTGCTGCTGGCGCTGCTCCTAGCACTGGTGCTGGCCTTGCCCTGGCTCAGCTGGAGCCTGCTGCCCAAGGGGCCGGGACCGGAAGCTGCTGGATCCCCGGGTCCGGGAGCCAAGGCGCCGGAGCTAACGGCGCAGGCCCCACTGGCACCGGCGCCCCCGGCCCCGGGGCCTGCCGCAGCAGCACCCGACCCCGGCCGGCCCCTGCCGCGAACGCCTGCAGCCGTCGACCGATCCCCGTCCCCCGATGCTCGGCCCGCCTGGCCCGCTGGGGACGCCAGCCTGCCCGGCCGTCAGCCTGCGCCCGCCGGCCGTGCTGGATCCCCTGCCAACACCCGTGGCCTTGGGGCTCTGCCGCTAGCCGGGCTGGCCGCAGGCGAGGCCAGCACCGAAGCCGGCACCGTCCCTGCGCTGGCCCTGGATCCGCTGTTGCAGATGCTGGCCGCTGCCGATCCCCAGCAGCTGATCGTTTCGGCCCATCCTGAGCCCGGCCTGGGCCTGTTGCGGCTGACCCTGGCGCCGGCCTACCGGGACCTGCCGGAGGCGAGCCGCCAGACCTGGGCGGAGCGCTGGTGCGAGCGGGCTCAGGAGCTCGGCTACGAGCGCTTCGAGCTGGTGGACCGGCAGCAGCGCCTGCTGGGGCGTAGGGCCCTGGTCGGATCCGGCATGATCCTGCTCGATCCCGAACCCAGGCTGTGATGGCTGTGCGTCTCGATTCGTTGCTGCAGCTCTGGGGTGAGCCCTGGGGTCCCCTGCCGGACGCCGGCCTCGGCGAACCGATCAGCTCCGTCAGCACCGACAGTCGCGGCGATCTGGCCGGTGCCCTGTTTGTGCCCCTGGTGGGGGAGCGCTTCGATGGCCACCGCTTTGTCGAGGCGGCCCTGGAGCGGGCGGCGGCGGTCGTGGTCCAGCGTGATCGCATCGAGGCGGCGGCGATGCAGG
>CAIKWV010000207.1 GCA_903831165.1 uncultured cyanobacterium | reverse complement strand
GGCCTCGATCAAGCCCGGCCAGTCCTGCATCGTGGGCCTGTGGCCCAGGCGCTGCAGAGCTCGAAGCAGGGGCACGGGTGGGAAAGGCGGCGCTGGGGACGAATCTACGTCGCCACTTCCTGCAGCTCGCGCGGGACCCTGTCTTCAGGGGCTGGCGGCGTCCTCAGGGAGCGCTGCTGCTGGTCTTGTCGCCCCGCAGCCCATCAAGGGGCGAATCGGAGAAGAAGCGCACCAGATCGGTGATCGAGTTCGCTTTGCTCATCAAGCCCATCAACGCCGGCAGGCTGACCGCGAGTTCCTGGGTGGGATAGGCCTGCAGGAAGGAGATGGCCGAGAGGCCCTTCTTGCTGTCGGCGATGCCCAGGATCACGGCCGAGCGCAGGGCCGGAATGGCGACGCTGGAGGCATTGAGCGGAAAGATGATCTGGGCCAGCCGATTCAGCAGTGCTTCGCCGATGCGGGTGTTGAGCAGGCGGCTGACCAGCACCACCGGCAGGGCCACGGACTGGTTCAGCAATTTGGCGACCGCTTCCGGTTGCTGATGGCTCAGTTTCAGCACATCGGCCAGCAGGCCGCGGGCTTCACCGGTCACCGCCAGATGCTCGAGATCGGCCACCGGGATCGAACGCCGGAAGGCTCCGCTGACGAAGACCACGTTTTGGGCTGCCATGGCGGCAGGGGACGCGCAGCACAGGCCAAGGCCGAGCAGTGCTGCCAGGAGCCGTTGCCGTTTGCGCAAGCCGATCACCGGGGAAAAGGAGATTCCGAATCTAGAGGGGCTTCCCGGATTCCCCTGCGCTCAGCTGGTGGCGAGTTCGACGGTCTTCCGCACATCCGGGGTGACCAGCACGTCCCGCAGCAGGCGCACCACGCCTCGCTCCGCCAGTCCCTTGGCCAGATCCAGCCCCATGCGCCGCAGGACCGGTTCTCCCAGTACCCGGGGCAGACGGCGTAGCAGCAGCCTGGGCTCGAATCCCGGCAGATCCTTGAGAATCGCCGCCAGTTGCCGCAGCGGTTCGAGATCGAGCAGCGGGCCACTGCTGCCCAGGCTCTGGTTGTTGTTCTGCTGGCGCAGGCCCGGCGGCTGCAGGGGGCGGGGCAGGCGCCTGCCCAGCCGCAGGGTGGTGTTCCAGGCCAGGTGGTCCATCCGCTCCACCGCCGCATCCACCAGTTGCTGGCGCAGCAGGCCACCGTTGGCGGAAAACAGGAAATCCAGCACCTGATCGAGCAGGCCTTCAATGTCCAGTTCGGCCTGGAGGGAGGCACTGCTGATCAGATTTTCCAGGCGCTGCCAGCGGAATTCCTCGCCATCGAACAGCATTTCCCGCAGGCTGCGCCGCAGAGAGGGATCGGGGTCCTCCATCAGGCGGCGGGCGAAATAGGGATAGGCGGCACCGAGGATCTTGAAGCTGGGATCGACACTGAGGGCAATGCCTTCCAGGGTCACCAGGGAGCGAATGATCAGGGCGTAATAGGGAGGCACCCGGAAGGGAAAGCGATACATCACCCCCGAGAGATCATCGGTGACGGCCTTGAAGTCCATGCGGCTGACGCCCATCTCCAGGGCCTGGCCGAAGACCTTTTCGAAGGCCGGAACGATCGGCTCCAGATTCACCTCTTCGCCCAGAAAACCGAGGGAGACGAAATCCTTGGACAGGGCGCCGAAGTTGCGGTTCACCAGATGCACCACCGCCTGGATCAAACCGGTGCGCGATTCGCGGGTGACTTCGCTAATCATGCCGAAGTCCAGGTAGGCCAGCCGGCCGTCGGCCAGGGCCAGCAGGTTGCCTGGATGGGGATCGGCGTGGAAGAAACCGTGTTCCAGCAGTTGTTGCAGGCTGCAGTTGACGCCCACCTGCACCATGTCATCGGGGTCGACGCCCAGGGAACGCACCGCATCGAGGTTGGTGAGTTTGACGCCATCGATCCACTCCATCGTCAGCACCCTGCGGCTGGTGGCCTGGTGGAAGATCCGCGGTACGGCGATGCGGGCGTTGTGGCGATGCAGCCCGGCGAAACGCTCGGCGTTGGCGGCTTCGTTGAGATAGTCCATCTCTTCGAACACCCGCTTGCCGAGTTCGTCGATCAATGCCACCAGATCACTGCGGATCAGGCGGACGTTCGTGTTCATCCAGGCGGCGATGTTGCGCACGATGTAGAGATCGAGCGTGATCTGCTCCCGCAGGCCCGGGCGCTGCACCTTCACCGCCACCCGCTCGCCGTTGTGCAAGGTGCCCCGGTGCACTTGCCCCAGGGAGGCGGCCGAGATCGGCTCCCGGTCCAGGTCCGCGAAGATCGCCTCGACCGGAGCCCCCAGGTCCTCCTCGATGCACGCCATCGCCAGGGCGCTGTCGAAGCCGGGCAGCTGGTCCTGCAGCTGGGCCAGTTCCTCCAGCAGCAGCGGCGGCACGATGTCGGGCCGGGTCGAGAGGGCCTG
>CAIKWV010000206.1 GCA_903831165.1 uncultured cyanobacterium | reverse complement strand
GAGCTTCGGTGGCGCGCTGGGCCGAGCTGCTGGTGGAGCTCCTGGATGACCTGTTCGGCGATGGCGGCGAGGCGGCCTGGGAGCTGCCGCCGCTGCTCGCCGCCATCGACGGCTGGCAACAGGCCGCGGCCGTCTGTGCCCTGAGCCTCGATGCCCAGGTGGTGGCCGATGGCCTCGATGAGGGTCTCAGCGTCGACAGCGGCCGCTTCGGCCATCGCAGCGGCGCCCTGACGATCAGCGCTCTGGAGCCGATGCGGGCCATTCCCCATCGGGTGATCGTGCTGATGGGGCTCGATGCCGGCTGCTTCCCCCGCCAGAGCAACCGCGCCGGCTTCCATCTGATGGAGTCGCGGCGGCGCCTGGGCGATCCCGATCCCGCCGACCAGGATCGCTACGCCCTGATGGAGGCCCTGCTCTCGGCCCGCGATCAGCTGCTGATCAGCTGGAGCTGCCGGGACGATCGCCGGGGCGATCCGCTCGAGCCCGCCTCGCCGGTGCGGCAGTGGATGCAGTGGCTGGCTGGGGAGCTGCCCCAAGGCTGCCCGCTGCCGGTGGCCCGCCACGCCCCCAGCTCCCTGGAGCGCAGCAATTTCCTGGCCAGCCCGGAGCGGCCCGCCCCTAGCTGTGATCGCCGCCTGCTGGCCGCCCGCCAGTTGCTGGACCATGCGCCGCCGCCGCCCCCGGCCGCCCTGCAACAGGGCCCGATGCCACAGCAACGGGAGCCGCAGGCAGCGGCGAACCGCCTGGAAGATCTGATCAGCTGGCTGAAGGCGCCGCAGAAGCACTGGCTGCGCAACCTGGGCCTGCGGCCAGGGGAATGGCAGGAGCGGATCGAGGATCTTGATCCGTTGGCCCTGGAGGAACGGGAGCGTGCGGCGCTGCTGCGCGATCGGCTGGCGGAGCTGGAGGCGGACCCGGCTGCGGGCGAGGGGCCAACCCAGGGCAGCGACTGGCTGGAGCACTTGCGGGGTCAGGGGCGGCTGCCGGCCCTGGCTGGAGCGGAGTTGGAGGCCGAGGGCCTGCAACGGCGCTGGGCCAGCCTGCAGCGCAGCCTGGAGTCCCTGGGCCCCCGCCAGCAGCCTCCCCTGGCCTGGGAGGACTGGTCCGGGGCTCCCCGCTGGCAGGGGGACTCGATCGTGCTGGTGCATACGGCCCGGATCCGGCCGGCCCAGCGCCTGGAGCTGTGGCTGCAGCTGCTGCTGGCCGTGGCGGCCTCACCCACGAGCGCTCAGCTGCCGCAGCAGGGCGTGGTGATCGCCCGCGACGAGAAACACAAGGACCAGTTCAGCCCCCAGATGACGCTGCAACCACCGACGCTGGCCGCAGCCCAGGCCGAACTGGAACGGCTGGCGGCCCTGCAACAGCACTGGCAGAGCCGCTGCTGGCCGGTGCCACCCCTGAGCGGCTGGGCCTGGGTGACGGCCGAAAGCAAACGCGCCGGCAGTGGCTTTGAGGCCGCCCAGCGCGCTTGGGAGGGGGGAGCGAACCAGTGGGCCGAGCGACAGCAGGAGGAGATGGTGGTCTGTTTCGGGGCCGGCCTGGAGGCGAGCGATCTGATCGATGGGGCGTTCGAACAGGGGGCGCAGGAGCTGTGGCAGCGATTGCTGGAGGCCCAGCTGTGAACGAGATCTTCGAGGCCAACAGCTTTCCCCTCGACCCCGGCGTGCGGCTGCTGGAGGCCAGCGCCGGCACCGGCAAGACCTTCGCCCTGGCCCACCTGGTGCTGCGCCTGATCAGCGAGGAGCAGCTGGAGCTCAGACGCCTGCTGGTGGTGACCTTCACCGAGGCCGCGGCCGCCGAACTGCGCGATCGCATCGGCCGGCGGCTGCAGGAGGCCCTGGACGTGCTCGATCTGACGGAAGACAGCGACAGCGACGCCGATGCCGTGCTGCTGGACTGGCGGCGGCGGCGCGGCCCCGGCCCCCATGACCAGCTGCGGGCCCGCCTGCTGCTGGCCCTCG
>CAIKWV010000205.1 GCA_903831165.1 uncultured cyanobacterium | reverse complement strand
GGCTGCGGCGGCGGATTCAGCCGGTGCGGCCCGTATTCCCGATCGGGGGCTGAGCCTTGGCCTCCTCCGCTAAGGCCCTGCGAGACGAGCAGGGCCTTCGGCTTGATTTGGCCCTGCGTCTTTGGTATGTGGCCCTGGCCCTGCTGGTGGTGTTTGCCGCCACCCTGCTCAATGCTGTCCTACCGCTGCGGCTGCTGGATCCCCGCTGGTTGCAGGGGCTGATCCAGGTGTTGCTCTCCCAGGGCTTCCTGCCCCTGATCGCCTTGGTGCTAATGCAGCTGGCGGTGGTGCTCAATCCCGACAGCAACCGCCTGCGTCGCCGCCGCGATCGCTTTTGCCGGTTGGCCCTGGTGGCCGCCCTGGGCTTTGTGCTGCTGATCCCTTTGCAGCTCGCCTCCAGCTGGGGCAGCCTCAACCTGCTGGCCAACGGCCAGAACCAGCAGCGCCTCCAGGGTCTGGCGGTGATCGGCCAGCTGCGCCAGGCGATCTCCACCGCCTCCAGCCACCAGGATCTCGCCAGCCGCCTCGCATCCCTGCCCATTCCCCAGAGCGGCAGCGGTTCAGCCGCCGATCTCGCCCTGCCCTTCCCCCAGCGGCAGCGCAACCTGCTCGAAGGCCTGGCCCGCTCGGAACGCCAGCTCACCCGTTCGGCCGCCACGGCCCCCATCCCCTGGCCCGCCCTGATCGAAACCAGCCTGCGCGTGATCCCCACGGCACTTGCCCTGGCCGGCGCTTTCGCCGCCCTCGCGTTTGGCCAAGGCGGCCGGCAAGCAGGCAAGCAGGCCCTGGCGGAGGAGGCCTATTTCGAGGCGCTGGGCAGGGATGCAGGGGGCTGAGGCGCTAGCATTTTGCTAGCAGTTGATCCGAGCGCGATGAACACGCTGGTGCTACGTCAGGTGCCTGACCATCTATACAGGCGACTCAAATCCATCGCCAGCTCCAACCGGCGCTCCATGAACCAGGAGGCGATCCTGGCCCTGGCGGTCGGCCTACCCGGCGAGCCTCCACCTCAGCGTCCGGACGTCGAGGCCTCGCGGCGCTGGCTGGAGCAGCAGATCTGGAACCTGCCGCTGCAGGACTCCCGCAGCGCCGAAGAGATCCTGGGCTTTGGCGATGATGGCCTCTGCCACTGAGAGCACGCTCGCGATCGACCTGGTGGTGGACACCAGCGCCGTGATGGCGGTGGTGCTGCGGGAGCCGCTCGGCGCTGCCGTGCTTGAGCGCCTCTGCCAGGCGGCGCAGCCGGCATTAGCGGCCCCCACCCGCACAGAAATCCTGGTGGTGGCCCTGGCCAAGCTGGGGGAGATCGGCCTGGAGCGCACCGGCGCGTTTCTCGAGCAGCAGGCAATTGCCACGGTGGCCTGGGATCAGGAACTGGCGGATGCCGCGGCGGCGGCGTTTCAGCGTTTTGGACGAGGACGCCACCCCAGCGCGCTCAATTTCGGGGACTGCTTCTCCTACGCGCTGGCCCATCGGCTGCAGGTGCCGCTGTTGTTCGTAGGCAACGATTTCAGCCGCACCGATCTGCAGGTAGCACTGTGAACCAGCTGGCCTGCACGGATGTGTAGGACCCTCATGTGGGCAGGCGCCATCGCGGTTGCGCTCGCGCTGATCCCAACAGTCGGGGGGTGGGGGCGGTCAGGGACCAGGTAACGGCTGAGCGGCCCACTCAACCCACCCCCAGATCCCCCACAGCGCCGATCCACTGGTGCAGGCACCAGTCGACACTGCCGCTGGTCAACATCGGGTCCTGGCGGATCAGGGCTTCGGCGGCCGCATGATCCACCGCTTCCAGCAGCAACAGGCCGCCCCCGCCGGGGCGCCCGTCGCCATCGACCAGGTAGCCACTGCTGATCCGCACCCCCTGCTGGCGCAGCTGCTCCACCCAGGCGCGTGGGGCCTTCAGGTGGGGGACCACCTCGGCGTGGGGAACGCGGATGGTCTCGGTCATGATGAACCACGGCATTGGCAGATTCTGGCGAGAGGGTGGGGTGGGCTTTTTCGGGCCGGCCGGTGATGGGGCCCAACGTGGTCGGCGCGAGGGCTCTGCGGGTCACCCGCAGCGGACCGGCTCGCCCTTGGCCAACGCAGCGAATTGCCCCGGAACACGGACCGCCGCCCCTCAGCCGGACCAGCATGAAAATCTGCCCAAGTGCCCGCCATGACGACCCCTTCAGAGCTTGCGGCCCGCCTCTCCAGCCAGCTGCGCCGCACGCCGCCGTTGGTGGCGGCGATGGCCGTGCTGGGGGTGGATTGGTGCTCTCGAGCGCCATCCTGGTCAAGGGCATCCGCCGCGCCAACGACACGATCACGGTCACCGGCGCCAGCACCGAACGCATCCGCAGCGACCACGTCGACTGGAG
>CAIKWV010000204.1 GCA_903831165.1 uncultured cyanobacterium | reverse complement strand
GCTGGCCCAGCGGCTGCACATCCTGGCGCCGCGGCCCGGCCGGATCGTGCGCAGTCTTGACCTGCCCACCGACCGGGGCGATCTGGCCCATTTGCGGGTGTCCCGCCCATTTCTGGAGCGGCGGGAGGACCTGGCGCGGACCCTGCGCAGCCTGGACGGCGCGCTGCTGCGTTGAGGGCGTCCGGCTCGGGCGAGGGCCACTCCTTTCTGCCCGCCAGTCTCTACGGCTCAGCCAGCGACGCGGAGCGGGAGCGCAGGCTCTGGAGTGAACGCTTCTGGCATCCGGTGCTTCCCGATGGCCTGCTGGAGCCCGGCCAGGTGCGGGCTCTGGAGCTGCTTGGGCTGCCGCTGCTGCTGACCCGGGAGCCGGGGGCCCCGCTGCGGGCCTTCATCAACCGCTGTCCCCATCGCGGCGTGGCGTTGCTGGAACCGGCCCAGGGGGCCGTCGCCTGTCGCCGCCTGATCTGCCCGTACCACGGCTGGACCTACGACCTGGCCGGGGAGCTGCGAGCCGCCGCCCGCGAAGCGGAGTTCTGCCAGCCCTTCGAGCGCCGGGCCTGGCCCCTGCAATCCCTGCCGGTGCAGGTGCGGGCTGGCCTGATCTGGGTGGCGCTGGCGGCGGATCCGCTGCCGCTGGAGCAGCAGCTGGATCTGGTGCTGGCGGAGGCGGGCGCCCAGTTGGAGCGCCCCCGGCACCTGCTGGGTCATCGCCGGCGCTCCCTGGCCTGCGACTGGAAGCTGGCCCACGACAACACCCTCGACGATTACCACGTCGCCATCGCCCATCCCACCACCCTGCATCGCGACCAGGGGCCCGTGCGCCACTACCGCCACGCTTTCGGCCGTTACGTCAACCTGCTGGCCACGCCGGTTGCCAGCAGTCGCGGGAGCCGGCCCAGCAGCGCTGCGGCGCCGGTGCCGGAGGCCGATGCCGAAGAGTTCCTCACCTTCGGTCTGCCTCCCTGGACCCATCTGCTGCTCTGGCCCGACGGCCGCCTGGCCCTGATCGGCTTTCTGCCCCAGGGGCCCGGCCAGTGTCTGCTGGAGCTGTGGCTGCTGGGGGACGCCGAGCAGCAGCATGACGGCGAGGCGCTGATGGCGGAGCTGGAGGCCTTCCTGGCGGAGGACCAACGGCTGGTGGAGTCGGCCCAGCGGGGCTACGCCAGCGCCCACCCTTCCCGCTCCGGAGGCGCCGACTGGTCGTTCAGGCCCGGCCCACCCCATCGACTGGAGCGACGCATCCTCCATCACCAGGCCCTCTACCGCGAGTTGCTGGGGCTGGACTGAGGTTGGGTTGTCCCTGCAGAGATGGACCGCAAGGGTGCCGGGGCAACCGATCTGGCGCGTTTTGATGGCCCGCGCTGGAACGGCGGCCGGGGTTCAGCCGGGGTCGCTCTCGCTCTCGATTTCTCCGGGGATCTCCAGCAGCTCCGGCTGGATGCCCAGGTAGACGGCTTCCTTGAACAGGGACTGCTTGGCCAGGGCGTCCTGGTTGCGCACGGCCACGGCGAAACGCAGCCGCAGCGACGCGATCAGGGCCTGACGGTGGGGTTGTTCGCTCTCCATGGGCGGACTTTATCGGCCCCCAGTCTCGCTGGAGCTGCCATCCAGACGTTCAGGGCCGGCTGGTTGTCGCTGTTGGGCTGCGCCATCCGCGCGTTTCGGAGACCGACTTGGGCGGATGGCGGGCAAGGGCCGTGAGAGGCCTTGTGGGGCGGCCGTAGGCCGAGGGATCACCAGAGGCCCCAGAAGGGCCAGTCGTCATCGTCGACCGTATCGAATTGCCAATGCACATCGTCACCGCCCCCGGCCTTGGGCGGCTTGGGGGGACCACTGAGCGTCTCCTGGGTCATGCCGGGACTGGGGAGCACCTGGCAGGGGCAGCGGCAGGCGCCGTCCGGGCCTAGGTAGCCCACCGAGGGCTGGGCGCAGCCGCATTCGCAGGCCTGGGCCAGGGCACGGCTGGGCAGCAGCGGCGCGCTGCCGGCGGCCAGGGCCACGCCCAGGGCGATCGCGAGCATGAAACGACGGGAGCCCATGGATTGATCCAGCAGAGTCCAGTGTGACCTGCCTGCGGTCCGTTGTGCTGCCGTGGCGGCGAATTAGTGTTGCCGGCAGCTGAAGGGTTGTGCTTCAGCCGGAACCACAACAACCCTGATCCTCCCCCCAATTGACCGATGGCCAAGCCACTCATCGGGCCCCGCTTGCCCCTTCGCCTCTGGCTGGTGATGGGCTTGTTCGTCTCACTTATTTTGTTCGCTGGTTTTTATACAGCTACACCATGGCTGGATGACTGGATCTTCATCGGTCGCTCCGAGAGCTTGGCTGATGCGTTCAGAACAACACTCGATCGCCTGATCCAATGGAGTCCCAGGCCAGGTTCTGAGCCAACGATCTTCGGCTCCCTTTATCTTGCCCGCAAACTCGGCCTTGCAGGCCATGACCTGACGATTCCGCTGCTGTTCATCAGTTATCTACAGGCGTTGGCTCTGGCGCTGTGGCCGTCCATGCTCAAGCGCTTTCGCGCGCTTGGCTACCTGACGCTTTCGGTGTCGCTGACCTGTGTGTTGATGGCAGCGGCCCTGATCCAATATCGCCATACCCAGGAGGTGTTGTTCTGGGGGGCCGGTTCGGCGGCCTATCTGCCGACGCTTGCGGCCTGGTTCAGTGGCATCTGCTGTCTCTATCTCTGGGGCGTCACGCGAGAGCGACTGTTCTTCTGGGTCGCCGTTCTGCAGTGTTTTTTCGGCGGTCTTTTCTGGGAGGTCGGCATCACAGCCTCTCTGTTTCTGCCCGGTGTTCCCCTGCTGTTGCTTTCTGGCTTGGATGGACAATTGCGGACGGCAAGCGGACGCAGGAACCTGATCCCGCTCCTGGCCCCCCTGCTGGTGTCATCCCTGATGCTATCAACCCTCTTGATTCCGGGTTTGATCAAGCGCTTCGCGCATGAAACAGGGGGGCAATCGCTTTCGCGTTGGGATGCCCTGCTCTGGTCCTTGCAATGGCCGATCGCTCAAGCCGGGTCCCTATTGCAGCAGCATGCTTTCTTCCTTGTGCCTTTGGTTGCCGTCCTGGCGGGGCTTCTGGTTTCGCAGGTCAAAGTCGATGCTTATTGGCCTGCCGCTATGCCTCGGCAACGACGAGCTCTGTTGGTTTGCGGTGTCTCATGCTTATGGGAATCAGTGGTGCTGCGCTATTTTCTGATCACCTCCTTCGGGAGGCTGGAGGTCTATGGCCAGCGCCATGAAGTCGCAGCCTTGTTTTTGCTGATCTTCGGGATTTCATTGTTGCTGGCGGCAGCCGTTCCCGCAGGTTTGTCGGCCTGGCTCCGGGATCGCAAGGCCTGGCTGTCGCTGAGTCTGCTGTCGATGCTGTCGGTCGTGCTGATAGCTTCCCCGTCGGTTCACGACATCGTGGCTGAAGCTGTGCAGAAGGCGAGAGGTTTGCAGGAACTGCCCATTGTGATGGGGTCGGATTCCAGGCAAGGGACCTATGCGCTGAGCTGCAGTCCTCATGCCTATGCCAAGGATCTCCCCCTGGGAGAATGGACGAGATCGGGGCTGATCGACGGGATTCAGTCTGGAAGCAAAGGCTACAGACCCTATGAATTCAAGATCCTGAAAGGCATCCTTTCCGGTCACCACCTGGAGCGTCTGACCGTTGTCGGCACCAGTGCTCAGGCCTGTCCCTAAACCCCGATCCCCGGACCGTGCGCTGTGCTGACAGCAGCGCAGCGCACGGCTTATTACCGAGGGTGGCTGACTCAACGATGTTCGATCAGCTCCGAGGCGGCGTAGCGCACCTTGGCCAGGGCGGCGTATTTGTCGTCAGCGCTGCGATAGCCGCAGGCGCAAACCACGCAGCTGCGGTAGTCACTGTCCTCCAGGTTCAGGATCCTGTCGTAGTCCGGCGGTGAGAAGCCCTCAATCGCGCAGGTGTCGATCGAGAGCAGGGCCGCGGCTGTCATCAGGTTGCCGAGGGCGATGTAGACCTGATTGGAGCTCCAGCGCTCGATGATCTGACGGCGGGGGCCATCGATCAGGTCGATCTGAATCATGTTGCGGTAGCCATCCAGGCTGCTCGCTTCGACGGCTCGGGCTGCGGCGGTGGCCTGGATCAGGCGCTCGGCATCGGCGGGCTCGATGCTGCGTTGGCTGAGCAATACCACCAGATGGGAGCAATCGGTGATCTGTGATTGATTCCAGGAGTGAGGGCGCAGTTGCTGACGCAGCGCCGGATCCTGGATCACCAGGAACTTCCAGGGTTGAAGTCCATAGGAGGACGGCGTCAGCACCAGGGTCTGCTCCAGCGTGGACCAGAGGTCGGCGGGGATGCGCTGCTCGGGGTCGAACACCTTGGTTGCGTAGCGCCACTGCAGAGCGTCCAGCAGGGTTTCCGGCGCGATGGCCATGGGATGGGAACAGATTGGGCCCCACCCTCTCATGAATCGTGGCTGCCCCCCCAGGGCGTCTGGGCTGTCCCGAGCCGCCGCCATCAGGCTGCCTGGCCCTGCACAGTTAGCCTTCAGGCCGCTCCAGGGACCGAATCCACCGCCCCATGTCCCTCCCTTCCAGCGGTCCCCAGCGTTCGCTCGCGGCCACGGCAGTCCAGCTGGCGGCCTTGCTGTTGGTGGCCCTGCTGATGTTGCTGCCGCTGCTGTGGCTGGTGAGCACCTCGCTCAAAGGAGCGGGCGAAAACATCTTCACCAGCCCGCCGGCGCTGCTGCCGGCCCAGCCGAGCCTGGCGGCCTATCGCCAGCTGTTCGCGGCCAATCCGATGGCCACCTACCTGCTCAACAGCACGATCGTCAGTGCCCTGGCGGTGCTGGCCAATCTGCTGTTCTGTTCCCTGGCGGCCTATCCGCTGGCGCGCCTGCGCTTCCGGGGCCGGGGCCTGGTGCTGGCCCTGGTGGTGGCCACGATTTTGATCCCCTTTCAGGTGGTGATGATCCCGCTCTATCTGCTGATGGTGCAGCTGGGGCTCCGCAACACCCTCTGGGCCCTGATCCTGCCCCAGGCGGCCACCGCCTTCGGCATCTTTCTGCTGCGCCAGAGCTTTCTCGGCGTGCCGGTGGAACTGGAGGAGGCGGCCCGCATTGATGGTTGCAGCCCGATCGGCGCCTGGTGGAACGTGATGATTCCGGCGGCTCGGGCCGATCTGATCACCTTGGCGATGTTTGTATTCATCGGTACCTGGAGCGATTTCCTCTGGCCGCTGATCATTCTTGACGATCCCTCCCTTTACACCTTGCCCCTGGGATTGCAGCAACTCTCCAGCAGCTTCTCCCTGGATTGGCGGCTGGTGGCGGCAGGGTCGGTGGTCTCGATCCTGCCGGTGCTGGCGTTGTTCGTGCTGTTGCAGCGCTACATCCTGCCCAGCGCCACCGGCGATGCGGTCAAGGGCTGAATCGCCCCTGCCGCGATCTGGGCTGAGCCCGGTTTCGGGGCCGCCGTCCGATGGCCTCAGAAATTGCCTGAAGGCGGCCGCACCACGGTGGGGCTGGGTTTCGGCGAACCCGGCAGGATCGAGGAGCGGCCCGGATTGGCTGGCTGGGGGGTCGGGGTGGGGCTGGACTGGGGCTCCAGGGCCTCCACCGCCTGGTGGGGGGTGTTGCGCAATTGCTGGAGATCCTGTTTGAGGGCCTGCTGCTGCCGGTCCACATTGCGCAGCTGGTCACCCACCTGTTCCACCGATTGCAGCCGCTGGATCATCGATTCCAGCTGTTGTTCCATGGCTTTGGTGCGATCCTGAGAGCGTTCATTCTCGATCGTGCGGACCTTCTGCTCCAGCTCGCCGATCGTGGTGGCCTGCTCCCGCACCTTGCCGAATATCACCAGGAACAACACCACCAGCATGCTGCTGATGCCCAGCTGGACCCAGGACAGCCACAGGGGTTGGCCGCCTGGGTTTTGGGAGCCACGGCTTCGCTCTCGGGTGCCGCTGTCGCGATCGGAGGCTCCGTTGCGCTGGTAAGAGGGGGCCATGGGGCGGGGTCTGGGGCCTGGATCACGTTGCCTGGATTCTGCAGCCGCGTGCCGGTCCTGGCCACGCCGCTTCCTTGGCCGGCAGCGGCGTTGGGCGACGCGCCCGGGGTTCAGCCCCCGGCCCTGCGGGCTGCTCCCCCTGCCAGCAGGGCCTGGCTGGTTTCGTCGTAGACGGCCTGGGCGGCGCCGGCACTGTCCCCCAGGCAGGTCATGCCCAGCTTGCCGAATTCGGACAGGCAGCCCAGCAGATGGAAGACACTGCCCCGCAGGCGGGCGGGGTCGTAGTGCAGGCCGGCCTCGGCCACCATGTCCACCAAGTCGAGGGGCAGCAGGCCCCGCAACCGGGCATCGCAGAAGTTGTCCGTGGCGACGTAGTGCACGGCTTGGCCGGTGGGGGAGAGAAAGCGTCCGGTCTCGGGATCGAGATCGCCGGTGGTGATGGCCCGCAGGGCCATGTAGGGGTGGGTGGTGCCTCCCTGGCGCAGGTTCACCTCGATCGCCTGCACATCCCAGTGGTCGCCGCAGCGGCGGGCGATGAAGTCGACGGCGTAGCGCTCCAGGGCACCCTCGGCCGCCAGGGCTTCGCCCACGGCCTGGCCATGGCGCATCAGTTCCAGTCGGTAGGGCTCCGCCGCCGGGAAGCGGCAGCCCAGGTAGGTCTGGCCGCTGGGGCCGCCCAGGATCTGTTCGTGGGTGGAGAGCACCTCGACCGTGCCGCCGGGGTGGATCGTGCCCTGGACGCTCGGGGAGCTGAGCTCATCGCCACCGAGCAGCCAGCCCTCCACCAGGGCTCCCTGCTTCGTCACCAGCTCCCGCCACTGGGGAGGGGGCATGGGCAGGCTCTCCATCGCCTCGCGCAGCAGGCGACGCCGTTCGGCCGGGCTGCGCTCTGCCAGGGCCAGCGGTTCCAGCTCCAGCGGCGCGTTGCCCTCGCCGCTGATGCCCTCGTTCAGCTTGACGACACAGCGCTTCAGCTCGGGATGGGCCTCCCACAACTCCGCCGCCGCCTCGGCCAGGCCGTCGAGGTCGTACACCAGGCCGCTGCCGGGGGGATGGGGCACGCCGCAGCGGGCGAACAGCTCGCGGCTGCCGGCCTTGCTGCCCCAGTAGCCCAGGGCTGGATCGGTTCCCAGCAGCGGCACCTGCAGCAGCTCCGAGAGGCGCTTTTCCAGCTCGGTGACCACGTAGCAGCTGATGAAGCTGCGGCCGGGCCTGAGCAACTCCTTGATGCGGGCCAGCAGCGCCGGCCGCTCCAGCAGCTTTTCGGTCAGCGGCCGGCTGGAGGCGTCGTCGGCATCAAACAGGTGCAGCCGCTTGCGGGCATGGGAGGTGGGCACGCCGGGCAGCAGTTCCAGCACCGCATCCACCACCAGATCGGGCAGCAACTTGCTGGTGACGTATACCATGCGTACCCCCGGATCCCGCAGCCGGATCAGGGAGAAGAGCTGGCGCTCCTCGTAGTTATGGGCCCCGGTGATCAGTTGCATCTGGGCCTGATCAACCGAGAGGGAGGGCAGCATCAGCAGGTCGAAATCGACGCCGTTGCCGTCGTGTTCTCGGCCCCATTCGGGGCGCAGCTGGGCCTGCAGCTCCGCAAAGCTCTGGGTCATGGACGGTACGAATCCGCCATCCATGCTGCTTGCCCGCGTAGCTGAGAGGCGGCGACGCGGCCGATTCCCCACAAACCGCCGCAACCACGGGTTTGGGTGCGACTGGCGGACAAGACCAGCCCCGCGCCTGCACCTGCCTGCCTGCGCGAGCACGGCTCACGCCAGCTCATGAATCAGGTGGAGGAACGCTGCCGCAGCCTCGGCTCAGCCCCGGGATCGATGTCTTCGGTCACCCTATTGTTGTGGGTTGGACCCTCCGGGCGCCAGATTGCGGCCTGTGCTGCCGCTGCAACTTCCATGGCCCATCCGCTGCCGGTGACCTTGCTGGGCTATGGCGCGGCCACGCTCACCACCCTGAGCTTCTTCCCCCAGGCGATCAAGACCCTGCGGGGGGCCGATGTGAGCGGCATTTCCCTCCGCACCTATGGCCTACTCACCGTCGGCCTCGCCGCCTGGGCTGTCTACGGCCTGCTGCTGCGGGATGGCCCGTTGATCGCCGCCAACTTGATCACCCTGTTGCCGGCCAGCGTGGTGCTGCAGCGGCGGCTGAAGGCGGAGCTCGAACGCCCACGCCGCTGAGCGCCCCGATGGCCCTTGCCCCTTTGCCGCTGCCCGAAGCCGCCCTGCTCGTGGCCCTCGGTGCCGTGCCGGGCGCCTGGCTCCGCTTTTGGCTG
>CAIKWV010000203.1 GCA_903831165.1 uncultured cyanobacterium | reverse complement strand
CTCAGCTGATGGGATCGAAGCGCTGGATCAGGGACATGTACTACGGGATGCCCACGACGACATTGTACGGGATCGTCACACCGAGGGCCGAGGTGATGTAGAGACTCGGATTGGGCTGGGGCACGGTCATGCGCATGGCCGCCGGTACGGCGATGTAGGAGGCGCTGGCGCAGAGCACCATGAACAGCAGGCTGTCGCCTTGGTTGAGGCCCAGCAGCCTGGAGATCGCCAGGCCGACAGCGGCGTGCAGCAGCGGGGCCAGCACGGCGAAGCCGATCAGGAACGGCCCGGCCCGGCGCAGATCCCGCAGGCGCTGGGCCGCGACGATGCCCATGTCGAGCAGGAAGAAGCAGAGGGCTCCGTAGAAGAGCTTGTCGGTGAAGGGCTCCATCTTCACCAGACCCGCCGGCGAGAAGCTGGTCACCAGGTAGCCGATCACCAGACTGCCGATCAGCAGGAACACCGAGCCGTTGAGGAAGGCCTCCTGCAGCACCTCGCGCCAGCGCAGGCCCCCGGCTTTGGCCCCCGGCTTACCGCCAGCCTCGGCGTCGATGGCCTGCACCCCCAGCTTGGCCAGCAACACCCCGACCACGATCGCCGGCGACTCCATCAGGGCCAACGCGGCCACCATGAAGCCATCGAAGTCGACGTGGAGGACGTTGAGAAAGCTCTGGGCCGTGATGAAAGTGACGGCACTGATCGATCCGTAGGAGGCCGCCACGGCCGCCGCGTTGTAGGCGTCCATCCGGGTGCGCAGGATCAGGAAGCTGGTGATCGGGACCAGCAGCGACATCAACACGGCGGCGCCGATCGTCAGCAGCACCTGGCTGCCCAGGCCGCTGTGGGCCAGTTCCAGCCCCCCTTTGAAGCCGATCGCCAGCAGCAGGTAGAGCGAGAACAGCTTGGGCAGCGGCGAAGGGATCTCGAGATCCGAGCCGACCAACACGGCGAGAACGCCAAGGAAAAAAAACAGAACCGGTGCGGAAACAAGGTTCTGAAGGATCAGGCTCGACTGCATCCCATCCCGGGCCCAGGTTTGCAGCAACTTAGGGGCGACTGGCCCCGTCCAACGTCAGCGGCCGCTCAAACTTGACCGTCAGCGTCGTTGCCGTTTGTCAGATCTGCTTAGTGTTGTGGCGAGGCAGGTTCCCTGGAGCTTTTCCGGGGGTGGAATGTTCAACCCGTCCTGCCTCACCCCTTGCTCCAGAATTGCAGTTCAGCAATGGTGGCAAGCCACAGGGATCACTCACCGCGTTCAGGTCGCCAGCGCAGGTCGTCCGCTCCGTCAGCCCCTGACGATCTCTGCAGCCATGCTCCTGGCGCCAGTGGCCTCCTTCCCCAAGCCTGCGGTGCCTCCAAGCACTCGCGGCCTCGGCCTGATCTGGCGCCGCTGCGCTGTTGCCACGGCGTCCTGAGGCAGTTGTTCCATCCAGGCACAAGCGACTCCATGCCGCTGGCGGTTCTTTTGTCGTCCACCGGTTGGTGTTGGCTTGGCCTGAGCCTGTCGATCTAACGGATCCAGCGCGGCGGCGGGGGCTTGCTTATTTGGAGCCGGGCCACTTTCGTTGCCTGGTCTATGGCGACCGCATCCAAGCCGCCAGCGGCTCCGGGTAGCCCGGGCTACCCCACCCGGCGCCTGGATGGGATCCGGCCTGACCCGGGAGCGGCAACGGGTTCGCCCCCGGTGGCCGCTGGACTTGAGTCCTTGAATTCAGGTTCTGGACAGCGGCAGGCATCAGCAGGCCGCTGAAAACGCCCCCCGTAGCGGAGGCTTGACCATCGCAACCGCTCCACGGCCCATGGATCAACCCGAGTGAGCGTTGCCAGGTTCAAGCGGCATCAACGTTGTTCGACCAACGCCTGGAGGCACCTCCGAATTCCCGGACAGTGCGGCATGCCCCTGCCCGAAGCGCTGCTGCATCGGACTTGCCCCTGACTTGCCGGGCTGAAGGGGACGAATGGTGCACGTGTGCAGAGGACCCATGGCTCTGCCTCGCCGGCCGCCTCTGGGTTGGCCTGGCCCCAGGCGCTCCAGCTGTCGCCGCTGGTGGTGCGAGACAATGCGGGCGGCTTGGGGTTGGCCTTGTCTGGCTTTCGCCCCTCCGTCCGGTTCACCGCGCCCCTGGCCCCTTGCCCAGCCCCTCCCTGTCCGTGCTCGTCATCGCCAGTGGCAACCCCCACAAGGTGGCTGAGATCGGCGCGATGCTGGCGGCGGTGGAGCTGGAGGTTCGTGCCCAGCCCCGCGGCCTCGAGATTGAGGAGACGGGTGACACGTATGCCGCCAATGCCCGCCTCAAGGCCGAGACGGTGGCCTCACTCACGGGCCAGTGGGCCCTGGCCGATGACTCCGGCCTGGAGGTGGATGCGCTTGATGGCAGGCCCGGCATCTTCTCGGCCCGCTATGGCCCCACCGACCACGAGCGCATCCACCGGCTCTTGCACGAGCTGGGGGATTCCCTCTACCGCGGCGGCCAGTTCGTCAGCGCCATGGCCCTGGCCGACCCCAGTGGCACCACGGTGCTCGAATCCCAGGGTGTCTGTCGCGGCCTGATCCTGCGGGAACCCCGCGGCCATGGCCCCGGCTACGACCCGATCTTCTATGTGCGGGAGGCCGGCGCCAGTTACGCCGACATGGGGGAGCATCTCAAGACCCGCCTGGGTAGCCGTGGCAAGGCCGCTGCGGCTCTGGCCCCAGGCCTGCGCCGGCTGCTGGGGCTGAACTGACCGGGTCTGCCGTTCAGCCGTTGATGTGGGCCACGGCCCGCATGGCCGCCGAGGCCGCCTCCTCCACATCCCCTTCCTTGCCGGCCAGGGTGAGACGGCCGAAGGCGCCCACGGCCTTGACATCCACCACCGTGATGTTGGAAGCCTTTTCAGCTTCGTTGGCCGCCATCAGAACGTAGCCGGCGGGCTCGGTTTCGAGGATTAACATGCTCATGCCCTCCTGAATCATCGAACCGCGGCG
>CAIKWV010000202.1 GCA_903831165.1 uncultured cyanobacterium | reverse complement strand
CCTCAAGCCAGGCCCCCACAAGATCCAGGGCATCGGCGCCGGTTTCGTGCCCCAGAACCTCGATCTGACACTGCTCGATCGGGTCGAGAGCGCCAGCGATGAGGAAGCCGTGACGATGGCCAGGCGGCTGATGAAAGAGGAGGGAATTCTGGCGGGCATCTCCTGCGGTGCGGCCACGGCGGTGGCCTTGCGCCTGGCCCGGGAAGAGGCCTACAAGGGCAAAACGATTGTGGTGGTGCTGCCCGATTCCGGCGAGCGCTATCTGAGTTCGGTGTTGTTTGAAGGGGTCTTCAATGAGCGGGGGCTGGCTGCGGTCTGAAACGCCAGCATTCAGGCGAGCCGGCGGCTGGGCAGCTCAGATCCTTCTCGTTCAAGGATCGCGTCAGGCGCGGGTGCGCGTCGACCATGCCGGCCCAACAGTCCGTCCATTCCATAGCTCAACCTCCAACAGCGTCTCAGCCTGATCCCGACTGCAGCGCGACTCGGACATGATTCTCAGCAGTCCTGATAGCCGCTCCGAGCAGGTCGTCCGGCTCAGCCGCTGCCGATCCCACAGCCCTTGCTGCTCAGGCGACTCGCCCTAGCCTGCCAGGCCTGAACCTGAGCTCAGGTCCTGGCTGAGACTGTCAGCGGCCGATGACCCAGTGCTGGGCGATACAGGTCGAGGGTTAGGCCTGGCTTGAGATGGCCCGGTCAGCCCGTGCTCCCCATGGCCAGCTACACGATCAGCCTCAAGGACGGTGCCAGCTTCAGCTGCGCCGATGACACCTACATCCTCGATGCCGCCGAGGAACAGGGCATCGACCTGCCCTATTCCTGCCGGGCCGGCGCCTGCAGCACCTGCGCCGGCAAGATCCTCAGTGGCAGTGTCGATCAATCCGACCAGAGCTTCCTCGACGACGATCAGATCGCCGCAGGATTTGCCCTGCTCTGCGTCAGCTACCCCATGGCCGACTGCACCATCCAGCCTGAGGTGGAAGACGACCTCTGAGGCCGCTGCAGCCATGGCTGAAGCTCCAGCCGGGGCCTGATCCAGTCCAAGTCTGATCGACCGATTTGGGTCGCTTCTCCAGCCCCAGTGGTCGATCAGTTCGCCATGGTCACAAACTCCTCTGCCACCGAGGGATGCAGGGCCATGGTGCGATCGAAGTCGGCCTTGGTGGCCCCCATCACCAAGGCGATGGCCGCCATCTGAATGATTTCGGCGCTGTGTTCACCGACCATGTGGGCGCCGACAATGCGGCCACTCCCGGCTTCGGTGACCAGCTTGAGCAGCACCCTGCCGCCGCTCTTGGGCAGCGCCTGGGCCATGGAGCGGAACCGAGCCCGGTACACCTTCACCCCCTCGCTCCCGTAACGCTCCAAGGCCTCCTCCTCACCCAGGCCCACGGAGGCCAATTCCGGCTGGGTGAACACGGCGCTGGGCACCAGGCTGTGGTCCACCTGCCGGGGGCGATGGCCATAGATGGTGTCGGCAAAGGCCCGGCCCTCGTCCACCGCCACCGGGGTGAGGTTGATGCGGTCGGTGACATCGCCGACCGCATGGATATGGGCCACGTTGGTGCTCTGATCCGCAGCCACGGGGATGCGTCCACCCTCCTGGGCCACGCCGGCCGCCTCCAGGTTCAGGCCGGCGAGAAAAGGGCGGCGACCGGTGGCCAGCAACACGCCGCCGCAGCCGAACACGGAGCCGTCTTCGGTGCGCAGCTGGAGATCGCCAGGCTCGCCGTCGATCGCCGCCGGGTTGACGCCAAAACGCAGGTCGATGCCGGCGGCCTCCATGCCCTCCTGCACCACGGCCGAGGCCTCCCGGTCGAAGCCGCGCAGCAGGTGATCGCCCCGCACCAGCTGGGTCACAGCCACCCCCAGACCACTCAGAATCCCGGCGAACTCACAGGCGATGTAGCCGGCGCCGACCACCACCACGCGCTCTGGAAAGCCCTGCAGCTCGAACAGATCATCGCTGACCCAGCCGAGCTGCGCTCCGGCGATGGCGGGGCGATGGGGGCGGCCGCCAACAGCGATCAGAACCCGATCAGCCTGCAGGCGCCGATCTCCCCCCTGGCTGTCGCTGACCCGCAGATGGTGGGGATCCTCAAAGCGGCCCCAACCGCTGATCAGTTGCACACCGGCCTTGGCCAGGCCGGCGATGTGAAGTTGGTTGAGGCGATCCACCTCGGCGCGCACGTTGGCCAGCAACAGGGCCGGATCGCAGCGCCAATGGGCCCCTTCCCCCTCCAGCCGCCAGCCGTAGCTGGCCGCATCCGCCAGCTGATGGCCGCAGGCGGAGCCGTACACCAACAACTTCTTGGGCACGCAACCCCGGATCACACAGGTGCCGCCCACCCGATCCCCCTCCAGGATCGCCACCCTGGCCCCATAGGAGGCGGCCCGCTTGGCCGCGGCCAGACCGCCTGAGCCGGCGCCGATCACGATCAGATCAAAGCTGTCATCCATGGTGTGCGTCAGCAGGCGGCGGGGAAAGGGTCGCTGGTGGAGGCAGAACCCAGGCCAGGCGGACCGGTTCAGTCTGCCTCCTGCACAACAGCGACTGGGCGCAACGGCGACTCAGTGCAACCAGCCAGCCAAGGATCGTTCCAAGCGACCCGTAAAAGAAAAGCCTCCCAGGAATCCTGGGAGGCTGAACCCGAGGCGGGCCAAGTGCTGCAGGCTCTGGAAAGAATCCAGGCCTGAGCGGGGTTGATCAGAGGGCGATTTCGCCGCTCTCGCCGGTGCGGATTCGGATCGTGTCTTCCACAGGAGTGACGAAGATCTTGCCATCGCCGATCTCGCCGGTGCGGGCGGCTTGGATGATGGCCTCGATCGCTGGTTTGACCTTGTCGTCGGTGACCACGACGATCACCTTGGATTTGGGCAAGAAATCCACCGTGAACTCATTGCCCCGATAGCGCTCGACCTGTCCCTTCTGGCGGCCGAAACCGCGGGCGTCGGAGACGGTCATGCCGATGATCTCGAGGGCCACCAGGGCCGCCTTGACCGGGTCGACCTTGGAGGGTCGTACCAAAGCTGTGATCATTTTCATTGTGTTCAGCCTCAGTTGGTCATGGGATCGTAGGCCTCTTCACCGTGGCAGACAAAGTCCAGACCACGCTCTTCATCCTCAGGGGTGACGCGCAGTCCGACCGTTGCCTTGACGATCATCAGAATGATGACAGTGCCAATGGCCACAAATCCATAGGTGACCAATACGGCCTTGAGTTGGACAATGAACAAGCCGAAGTTGCCGCTTTCTTCCAGAATTTTGGCCGAAACCGGGAAGTAGTCAGCTGGAACCATTTCCTTGACAGCCAGGGCACCGGTCAGCAGAGCGCCGATGGTGCCACCAACGCCATGCACCGAGAAGGCATCCAGGGATTCATCCAATGTCGATTTAGCACTACCACCGGAACCACCAGCTCCGGAGAACTGAACAGCGATGTAGCAACCGGCGGCGACCGCAGCACCAATCAGAACCGAGGAGCCGACGGAGACAAAACCGGCGGCCGGGGTGATGCCCACGAGGCCGGCGACCGCGCCTGTAGCCGCACCCACCGCGGTGGGTTTGCCGTCCCTGAACCACTCAATCAGACACCAGGTCAGCAGGGCGGCAGAAGCCGAAGTCGAGGTGGTGACGAAGGAAAGACCAGCACCTTTGGCAGCAAAGTAGCTGGCACCATTGAACCCGAACCAGCCGAACCACAGCAGGCCGGCACCCAGCAGGATGTAAGGAACGTTGTGGGGCGGGCGCACGCTTTCCGGATAGCCGGTGCGGGGACCGACGATGGCGGCCGACACCAGGGCTGCCACACCGGAGGCGATGTGCACCACCGTGCCACCGGCGAAGTCGATGGCACCAAGGCCGAGCGGGCCGAGGAAGCCACCACCCCAGACCATGTGGGCCAGGGGGCAGTAGATGAAGATGCTCCAGAGCAGGCAGAACCAGAACCAGGCCTTGAAGTTGATGCGCTCGACCAAAGCACCGGAAATCAGTGCCGGTGTGATGATCGCGAACATGCCCTGGAACAGGGCAAAGGACGTGGCTGAGATCGAGAAGCCATCGGCCAGGGGTTGGTCACCCAGCGGACCGCCGACGCCGTTGAGCCACATCGCCTCAAGACCGCCGATGAAGGGGCTCTTGAAGCCCACCCCGAAGGAGAGGCTGTAGCCGATCACCACCCAGACGACGCCGATCAGCCCCATCAGGAAGAAGCTCATCATCATCGTGTTGAGCACGTTCTTGGCGCGGGTGAAGCCGCCATAGAAGAACGCCAGACCCGGGGTCATCAGCAACACCAGGGCCGAACCCATCAGCATCAGCAGGGTGTCAGCACCATCGGTGGGCACCTTCTGCAATGCGGCATGGGCCGAGCCGGCCATCAGGGGCAGCAGACCCGCGCCGGCAGCCAGCAGGATCAGGGCGTAATTGCGGAGCTGGGTGTCCTGCACACCAGCCAGCAGCTTGAGGCGGAAGCGGTCAAATGTTGTCGCAGCGGACGGGGGTCCACCGGACGGGAAGGTCCGTGGCATGAGGGGGGAAACCTCTCAACAGTTCACCCGGCTACGGTGCGCCCCCAGGGGGGACTCTCTCTGTAACAAGAGAAACATTTTCGGCCTTCACTCCCGGATCGACACCTGATGCCGTGGTCCTTCTCCCTCCGGACAGCAGCTGTCAGCGCTTGTGACCACCCCTGAAGCAGTCCTTGGGCCAACGGGCTGAAGCCCTGTGCCAAAGCGACTTTGTCAAGATCATCGGCCGCTGCATTTTGTCTGCGCGTTGGGCAGCGGACGGCTCAGCCTGATTGGCGGCCGCAACAGCGGGCACCAACACCGGGTCGCGGGTTTTGGCCTGACTGATGGCCAGTCCTCCGGGATGCGGTGGCGGCCTGGTGAAGAACTGGGGCTCTGGAGAGGCGTCTGTCCTGCTTGCCCTCCCCTCTCCAACCGCAGCGCTTGAGCTCAAGAGGGGGTGTCAACGTTGGGGAGATAGAGGGGACCTGCCGCAGGATTCGCTGCGATTCAGCCGCTACAGGACGAACCCGAATGCTCCGCCTACCTCTGATCCGTCTCTGGCTGGCTTTTCATCACACGGCGGCAAACGACTGAACAGGGTCAACCCTCGCGGCACGGAGCGAACGGGCTCATCAAAAGACGCCAGGGACATGGGCGATGGCTGCCGTCTGCCGGCTGGGGCAGCCATGCAAAGCGCTGCAGACTCGTGCCCAGGCGAGTCGGCCCCGTACCCTCGCCCGGAAGCGGCAAAACCAAGCCGGTGTCTCGTCAGCCCTCCAAGGCGAACCCGGGCCCAGCCCTGGCCAGGCTGCGCCAGGATCAGCACTGATCGATTCAATGGATTGCTTGGAGAGCTGTGAGCCCCTCCGCTGGGAGACCCTTGAAAGCCTGGCGGCCCCGGAACCGGACCTGATCCAGGGGCCCACCAGCGCCCAGGCCCGTCTGCGGCTGTTCGGACAAGCCGAGTCGGCGGTCCGCGTCACCCTCTACCGCGATCACCACGCCTGGTGCCCCTATTGCCAGAAGGTCTGGCTGTGGCTGGAAGAACGCCGCATCCCCTATCGAATCCGCAAGGTGACGATGTTCTGCTACGGCAACAAGGAGCGCTGGTTCACCCGACTGGTGCCCTCCGGCATGTTGCCGGCGCTGGAGCTGGACGGCCATCTGATCACCGAGAGCGATCGCATCCTTGAAGCCCTGGAGCGGGCCTTCGGCAGCCTCGGACCCTCCCTGCAGGAGCCGCGGGTGCTGCAGCTGCGGCAATTGGAGCGCCTGCTGTTCCGGGCCTGGTGCCAGTGGCTGTGTGTCCCTGGCCTGGGGGCTGAGGCGGAGCGACGTGCCAGGCAGACCTTTGATCACTACGCGGCCGCCATGGCCGAGGCGATCGAGACCGGAGCCGGGCCTTTTCTGCTGGGGGAGCTGAGCAGCGCCGATCTGGTGTTCGTGCCCTACGTGGAGCGCATGAACGCCAGCCTGGCCTACGAGAAGGGCTATCTGCTGCGTCAGCACCATCCGGCCATCGATCGCTGGTTCACCGCCCTGGAGCAACGGTCGACCTACCTCGGCACCCAGAGCGATTTCCACACCCATGCCCATGACCTGCCGCCCCAGATGGGGGGCTGCTACGCCAATGGCAGCCCCGAGCAGCAGCTGCTGGCGGCCCGGATCGACGCGGGTCCCTGGCCGATCGTGGATGGGGACCAGCCCGACCCGGAAACCAGCCAGGCGGAACCGGAGAACGCCGCCGCTCTGGCCCTGGCCAGGGTGCTCAGGCATCGCGGCACCCTGATGCAGCGCAATCCCCTCGGGCCAGCCTTCGAGCAGCCCCTGCGCTGCGCCCTGACCGCCCTGATCAGCGGCCGTCACTGTCCGCCTCCAGCCGGCTCCGCCCCAGGCCTGCGCTACCTGCGGGATCGCATCTGCGTACCCCGCGATATGCCGCTGCATGCGGCGCGCCGACTGCGTGGCGCCCTGGAGGCCATCGCCCGACTGGATCCACAAGCGGCAGGCAACCAGGGAGAGGCCATCCCTCGCCAGCATCGCCGCGACCAGGATCCGCTTCCCTTCCAGAGAGCGGCAGCGGCCGGCGCAGCGCTCTGAGCGCCCTTGACCGCAGTCCACGGCCTGGCCCCAAGGGCATGCCGCGGTGCACGCCGCCGGAAACCGACCGGTCTGACCTGGCTAACGTCCAAATCAGGTAGCTGGTAGGCCCATGCCCCGATCGCCCTGGTCAGTCCCCTTGGCTGGCGCCCTGCTGGCCAGCTCGCTGACCCTGATGCCGGCAGCAGGCCTGCCCCCTGCCGGGGCCTTGGAGCTGCGTGGATCCACCTACTTCGTCAAGGCCCCATGGAAAGCCGAACTGATCACCTACTACGACCACACCGGCGATCCCTCGGCGCTCTATTACCTCACCATCAGCCTTGATCCCCAGGCTGGAGCTTCGCTCCAACGCCTCACCTTCCAGCAGACCCGCGGAGCCGACTGGAACTTCCCCTTTTCGCCGGAACGCACCCGCGCCTTCCTGGGTCGCCCCCGCCGGGAGGGCACAGCCGTGCCGGTCCAAGCCACCTTCTCCCAGAGGGAGCGGCTGATCACCATGGATTTTCCCGAGCCGGTGGCTCCGGGCAGCACCGTGACGGTGGTGCTCAAACCCTGGACCAACCCTGTGACCGCCGACACCTATCTGTTCCAGGTGACGGCCTGGCCCGCTGGCCCCCAGCCGGTGGCCAGCCCGGTCGGCTCGGCCACGCTGCGGATCTACGACCGTGTTCCCTGGTGAGTCGAGGGCGGTGCTGCGCGGTGGACGGCGGCCACCCGTCAGGATGGGGGCATTGTCAGCTGGACGACGATGCAGGCTCGGTGGAACGGTCAGGTGCTGGCCAGCAGCGATGACATCGTGACGGTGGAGGGCAATGCCTACTTCCCCGCCTCAGCCCTGGATCCCAGCTTTTTCCGGCCCTCGGCGCACCGCACGGTCTGCGGCTGGAAAGGTGAGGCCCACTATTACGACGTGCTGGCCGGCGGCCAGGTCAATGCCAATGCGGCCTGGTACTACCCGGAACCCAAGCAGGCGGCCGAACAGATCAAGGGTCGCGTGGCCTTCTGGAAGGGTGTGCAGGTGGCCTGACGGATCGCCGCCGTGGTCGTTCAGATGCCGGGATGGCGGAGGGTGCGCCATTCGCCACTGGCGGTGCTGACCTCCACGCCGATGCCCACAGGAGCGTGGTCGGCTCCAACGTGCTCGTGCCACCAGCTCTGGGCCTCGGACCAGGCGGCATCGAGGGAGTCGTAGAGGTCATCGAGCACGGGATGGGGATCGCCCTGTTGATCCACCAGGCGGTAGGAGCGCTGGGACGGTGTGGCGGCAGGACGCATGGAGTTGACGGAGATGGTCTTGAACCGAATGGAGGCGTCGACAGCGGGGGAAACGGGATAGGAAACGGACATGTCGATGATCCTCTCAAGCCTCTGATCCTGGCCCCTGTGCCAGATCGCCACTGTCACTGTTGCAACAATGGCGCGTGCTGCGGATTTCGGCCGACTTCACTCCGATCGAGGAGACATCCACCAGGACCATCCATGGTCTGCACCACCCCGCTTGGCGGCATCCATGAATGCTCCAGGGAGCCTGGTTGCACAGCCTGACCAGGGCAGAACCACGCGTGGGGAAGGCCCTCGCCATGGAGACACCGTCATCCAGGTCAACCCTTGCAGCGTTGATGCCCCTCCAGCAGCTTGGCCCTGAGCAACGCCTGTTCGGCCCGCTGCATCAATTGGCGGGCCTCCGCCCCGGTTGGGCCGGGCAGGCCCACGGCCGTGGCCACGCCGATGCTGCAACCCAGGAACGGACCAGGGGCCTGGGGATGGGCGATCCGCAGGTCCTGAACCGCCTGCAACAGAGACTCCGCCACCTGCTCCAGCTGGGCTTCCTGCACACCAGGCAGGAGCAGTCCGAAGGCATCGGATCCGATGCGGGCCAGCGATCCGCCCCGGGAGGCAAAACGCCCGGACAACAGCCGCGCGACCGCCACCAGGGCGTCATCGGCACAGAAATGCCCGAAGACGCTGTTGTAAGCGCTGAAGCCATCAAGATCAAGCAGCAGCACGCTCAAAGGCGCAGGTGCCGTGGCACCCCTGGCCACCGCCGCCTGCAAATGCTCTTCGAATCGTCGACGGCTGATCAGACCGGTGAGCGGATCCTGGGACTGCCACTCGCCGCCGCCGAAATGACGGGTTTCCTGCAGCAGCAGCACCAGGGGATGGAGCAACCGATAGAGACAGCGCAGCTGACTGGCCCGGAAGCCGTCGCGGTGTCGGGTGGCCAGGGTGACCACCGCCCGGTGAGAGCCGGTCAAGGGCAGAGGCAAGGCCAGATAGTCCGTAAAACGATCGCGCTGCAGATCCGATAACAAGGGGAAGTCGACTTCATCGGCAGCAAGATCAAGCAATCGCACCCGCTCCGGATAGCCGGAGCGGCAAACATGATGTAACACACTGGTGCGATGATCCAGGCCCTCAAAGAACTCGGCCATGCGCAGGAACGTGCGAACCATGTCCTGCTCCTCCAGCCGCCACCAGTATTGGATGCCGTTGCAACCGGACTCAACCGGGACCAGAGCCAGAGACAAGCGATCGATCGGCAGCATGGCCGTGCGCAACTGCTGCACGGCCCTCACCATGAAATCGGCAGGCGTGACCGAAGCGGCGGACTCGCCCGCTCCCATGGCCGCCCACTCCAGCGACAATCTTCTTACCGCAAGTCTCAGGGGATCCAAACAGGGCGGCGGCGATGCTGCGCAAACAGATGACGCGTATCAGGCCTGAAGGCCATCCAGCTTGAGCAAGCTATCAGTCCTTCGGCGAATCAAGAACGAAAACTGATCCTACCAAGCGGTCCGTGGTGAGTATGCGCTTCGGGGTTGATGATGGCAACAAACCGAGGACCTCATTCATCGCGATCGCCTGGCTTGCATCACGCCCAGAATCCTGTCAATGATCCAGCTCTATGTTCATCGCCAAGCCGTTGACGCCAAACCCAGATGATCGTGTTCTGAAGCCAGCCAACACCGGCATCGCCGTAACGGCACTCAACCGCGATGCCGGTCTGAGGCGATATTCACAATCCAGGCGTCACGATCCATGGTGAGAGCCAAGGACGCCTGATCAACAGGCCGGGACGACCCCACACCCGGTCCTCCATTCTCCAGCAACCGCAGCGCTCAGGCCTGCCCCCTAGCGGGCTCGTCCAGGCAGACACCGGGACAGGAGCAACACCAGCACGGCATGGGCACCGTGGGAGATCCACACACCAACCCTGACCCCGCCCGCACCATGACGGGCAGCACTCCCGCGCCCTCCCGGGACATCCGCCCCGGATCGGCAACCCGTGGCAAGCCGTCCCCCGTGGGCAGCGAACAGGATTCGCTGGGGATGGCGGCTCACACCACAACGGCGCCAAGAGCCCCAGTCGAGATCCCGCCTGAGCCTGCCGTCAGCCCGGCAGCTGCCTGGCCGCTGTCACCAACCGGGGATGGGGACCAGGCGCAAGCAAGATCCAGCCGGCCCGTCGCTGACGATCCCTGGTCTTGTCGCTAGTGTGAAGTCCTGGATTTGGGTCGCCGCCACCGATGACCACTGCCCCCAGACAGGCCAGAGGGGCAGCTTCATCGAGGCCAAAGCGATCAGCAAGAACCGGCCTGACCCTGCTGAATGAGGTCCTCACGGACCTCAACACGCACGAACCCGGATCCTGCAAGCAGGCGATCGAGCGCATTGTTCAAGCCCTCAACGCCGACCTCGGCGCCCTGCTGCATGGCAACCGGGTGGAGGCCGCCATCGGACTGCGGGGCAACGACCCGGAGACGCTGATCGAGGCGGCCCTCAGCCAGCCCGACATGCTGCGACTGGACGAGCTGGAGTTGCAGACCCACTGGCAACCTTTGGGCCCAGGCCCGCTGCTGGTGATCGGCCGCCGCCAGCCGGCCTTCAATCCGGAAGAAAAGCAGGTGCTGCAGACGCTTGGCCAGGCCTTTCAGCTGCACGCCCACACCAGCCAATTTCTGAGAGAAGAGCGCCAGGCCCGGCATGAGGCGATTGAGGAGGCCCGGCGCGACACCCTCACCGGCCTGCCGAACCGCACCAGGGCCATGGAGCAATTGCGGCAACAACTGGCCGAGAGCGGCGCCGGCAGCGGGGAGCGGCCCAAGACGGTGCTGTTCATCGATCTCGACAATTTCAAGCAGATCAATGACGCCCATGGCCATGCCGTTGGCGACCACTTTCTGATCACTGTCAGCAAAATTTTGCTGAGCCTGGTTGGCAGCAATGATCTGGTGGCTCGCCTGGCAGGCGATGAGTTCATCATCATCACCGAAGAACAATGCGAGGGAGATGCCAGGCAATTGGCCGACAGGATCATCAAGGAGATTTCAAAACCGATGCTGATCGGCTCCACCATGCTCAGCCACTCGGCCTCCATCGGCATCGCCGTGGCCGATGCGATGGATCGGGCTGAAACGCTGATTGAAAATGCGGATCTGGCCATGTATAAATCCAAGCAACTAGGTCGGGGCCGATCGACAAACTTCGACCATCACCTGCGGACCACGGCGAAAACCAAAGCCCATCTTGAAGAAGCCCTCAAGCAGGCCGTTATCAATGGGCAGATCCAATGCTATCTGCAATCAATCGTCAACCTGCCTGACCAACAGATCATCGGTTTTGAAGCCCTGGCTCGCTGGCATGATCCCAAGCGAGGCCTGATCTCACCGGCGGACTTCATCCCGATTGCCGAAACCAGCAGCCTGATCACCGAAATTGACGCTTTGATCATTCATCAGGCTTGCCAGACCCTGGCGGATTGGCAGGCACAAGGATTGGCTAAGGATCTCCACATCTCGGCCAATCTTTCGGCCCGAAGCTTGAATGACCAACGCATTGCCAGCCAGATTGAGGCCACCTTGACCAGCACGGGCATACGCAGCGAACTTCTCTATATCGAAATTACTGAAACCATGTTGGTCGAAAATCTCGAAACCGCGTCCCGCACCCTTGAAAAGCTGAGGCGACTGGGCATCCGGCTGGCCATCGATGATTTCGGTACCGGCTATTCATCGCTGCGCTATCTGAAACAACTTCCCGTCGGCTTCCTCAAAATCGATCAGTCCTTCACCTCGGGATTGGGTGAAAATCAGCAGGATGACGTCATCGTGGCAGCCGTGATCCGCATGGCCATGGCTCTCGGCCTGCAGGTGATCGCTGAAGGAGTTGAAACCGTTGAACAGTCCAGACTCCTCAGCGATCTCGGTTGTCATTTTGCCCAGGGATACCTGTTCGGACGCCCCAGCGACCTCCAGACCATGCACAAGCTGCTCAGAGATCAGCAGGACGCAAGGACGTGCCAATCAGCCTGAGCGATCGCTGCGGCTGAATGCCTTAAGAGTGCTTGGCGCCCCTACCAGATGATCAACCCTTGGGGATACGGATCTTCTGGCCCGGGAAGATCAGATCCGGATCCTCAATCACCTCACGGTTGGCCGCAAAGATTTCGGTATAACGCGCCCCGCTGCCCAGCTCCCGCTCGGCGATGCCCCAGAGGGTGTCACCGGACTGGACCAGCACAAAGGTGGAATTACCGGCCGCACCGAGAGCTGCGGCTTCAACCTTGGCCACCCCCTCGACATTGCCGGCGATCAATACAGCTTTTTCAAAGGCGGCAGCATCTTTGGCGTTGCCACTGATGACGACCGTTTCATCCTGGACGGCAACAGCGAGTTCCGTGACACCGGGATTGTTCTTTTCGATGTGTTGTTTGAGCTTGTCGGCAGCCTTGTCTTCGCCGCGATGGAAAACCTTCTTACCGATGTTGGCGGCGAAGTCGAAGAGGGGGACACCCATGACAGAAAGATTGGCAATGAAGCACCCAATGCTAGGCAGATGCTCAGAAAAGAACCATGAAATCCAGCTTGAGCCTCAGGCGACCAGCTCCAGCACCCCCATCAGTCCCGCCGCCAGAGGACGATGGCGAGCTTGCTGGAAGCCAGCCTCCAGGGCCAGTTGCTGCTGCTCCAGGGCCAGGGGAAAGCGGCCAAGACTCTCCTCCAGGTAGGCGTATTGCTCCGGCAGCCCCACCAGGCGAGCGGTGGGCACCACCAGTTGTCGCAGGTAGAACCGCTGGAACCTTGCCGCCGCCTGGGCCGACGGTCCCGCAGCCGGATCGGGCCGGTTGAAATCCAGCACCGCCGCCCGGGCACCGGGGCGCAGCAGCCGATGCAGTTCGCGCAGGGCCGCCGCCGGGTCCGCCAGGTTGCGCAGTCCGTAGGCCATCACCGCCCCATCCTGGGAGCCATCGGCCAGACCCGTGTCGAGGGCATCGCCGCACTGCCACTCCAGGGGCAGCCAGGGCCGCTGCGCCGCCCGGCTGCGGGCCAACGCCAGCGGCGCCTGCGCCGCATCCAGTCCCAGCACCCTGCCCTGCGGCCTCACCTTTTCAGCCAGCACCAGGGCCAGGTCGCCGGTACCGCAGCAGAGATCGATCAACTGCTGACCGGGCCGGGGTCTGAGCCAGGCGATCGCCTGACGTTTCCAGAGTCGATGCAGGCCCAGGCTCAGCAAGTCGTTGAGCTGGTCGTAGCGGGGGGCGATGCGCTCGAACAGCTCGCGCACAGCCTCTGGATCACCGGGTTTCAAGAGGGGGAGCCTGGGACAGGGCTGGGTTGTCGTCCCAGGGGAGAACGATCGCATCGAGGCTGATGCCGGCGTCGAGCTCAGGAGTGAGCATCACGCCGCGGGCCGCCTCCAGGCGCGCCGGACTGGTGATCGTCAGCACCATCACGGTGGCCAGGCCAACGGCGGCGGAACAGACCATGCAGCCCGCCAGCATCAGCGAAAACTCCTGGCGATCACTGGCGGCTTGCATCAGCTGGAGTGCCCAGGCCACCAACGCCACCACAGCCGACACCATCAGCAGAGCGATGACGGTGAGCAGGGATCCAGGCAGGGCAAACAGGGCGGTCAATGCTGTGCTGCGAGGAATGTGAACAGTTTTGATGAATGTAACGACAGGCCAGCCGCTAGCGCGAGTTCCCTTCGGCGAGCAGGGGCCGCAGGGGCAGCCCCTGGGCCAGCAGCTGCCGCTTGATCTGCTCCACCGTCAGCACCCCATCGTGGAGCAGGGAGGCCAGCAGGGCCGCTGACGCCTTGCCCTCCTGCAGGGCGGCGGCGATGTGGGCGATGCAACCGGCCCCACCGGAGGCGATCACCGGCACCTCCACCGCCTCGGCCACCGCCCGGGTCAGCTCCAGGTCGTAGCCCGCCTGGGTGCCATCGCCGTCCATCGAGGTCAACAGGATCTCGCCGGCCCCCAGCTCCACCACCCGGCGGACCCAGGCCAGGGCGTCAAGCCCGGTGTTCTCGCGGCCGCCCTTGACGAACACATCCCAACCCGGGCTTCCCCGCTGCCGCCGCCGTGCATCGATCGCCACGACGATGCACTGGTTGCCGAAGCGGCTGGCGCCAGCTGTGATCAGCTCGGGGCTGCGCACGGCGGCTGAGTTGAGGCTCACCTTGTCGGCGCCGGCCCGCAGCAGCTCGGTGATGCCCTCAACGCTGCCGATGCCCCCGCCCACCGTGAACGGGATCGTCACCGCCTCGGCGGTGCGGCGCACCAGCTCCACCAGGGTGCCGCGGCCCTGGTGGCTGGCGGCGATGTCGAGAAACACCAATTCATCGGCGCCGGAGGCGCTGTAGCGGCAGGCCAGCTCCACCGGATCGCCCGCATCGCGCAGGCCGACGAAGTTGACGCCCTTCACCACCCGGCCATCGGCCACGTCGAGGCAGGGGATGATGCGCTTGGCGACCATGGGCTCACTGGTAAGGTTGCGCCACCAAAGACGACGCGTCGGCCATGTCCCAGGCTGCCATCACGATCGGCTCCAAGGTGCGGGTCACCAGGGTGCGCGACCGCATACCCGCCGACCTGGTTGCCGCCCTCAAGGCTGATGCAACCGGCACGGTGAAGGATTTCCGCGTCACTGACGGCAAAGGGATCGGCGTTGTCGTTGAACTCAGCGCTGGCGGTACCAGCTGGTTCTTCGACGATGAAATCATCCCTGCCTGAACCATCCCCCCAGGAGTCACCGGAGGTGGACGACATCGCCCCGAAGGCTGGAGCCACCCCCGTCTCCAAAGCTGGCGGTGCTCGCCAACTCCTAGGCATGAAAGATGGCGGCAGCAGCGCCAACATCTGGGCGATCCGGCTGCAGCTGATGAAGCCGGTCACCTGGATCCCCCTGATCTGGGGGGTGATCTGCGGTGCCGCTGCCTCCGGCAACTATCACTGGCGCCTCAGTGATCTGCTGGCAGCCCTGGCCTGCATGGTGATGAGTGGGCCGCTGCTGGCCGGCTACACCCAGACGATCAACGACTACTACGACCGCGAGATCGACGCGATCAATGAGCCCTACCGACCGATTCCTTCGGGGGCCATCCCCCTGGGCCAGGTCAGGCTGCAGATCGTGGTGCTGCTGCTGGCCGGCCTCGGCGTCGCCTACGGCCTTGATCTCTGGGCGAGCCACGCTACGCCGGTGCTGTTCCTGCTGGCCCTGGGCGGATCCCTGGTCAGTTACATCTATTCCGCACCGCCGCTCAAGCTCAAGCAGAACGGCTGGCTGGGTAACTACGCCCTGGGTGCCAGCTACATCGCCCTGCCCTGGTGGGCCGGCCAGGCCCTGTTCGGCCAGCTCACCTGGACCACGGCCCTGCTGACACTGGCCTACAGCCTGGCGGGCCTGGGCATCGCCGTGGTCAATGACTTCAAGAGTGTCGAAGGCGATCGGGCCCTCGGTCTTCAATCCCTTCCCGTGGTCTTCGGCATCGAGAAGGCCAGCTGGATCAGTGCGGCCATGATCGATGTCTTTCAACTGGCGATGGTGGTGGTGCTGATCGCCATCGGTCAGAACTTCGCCGCCGTGCTGCTGGTGCTGCTGATCCTTCCCCAGATCACGTTCCAGGACATCTGGTTGCTGCGCGATCCGGTGGCCTTCGACGTCAAGTACCAGGCCAGCGCCCAGCCGTTCCTGGTGCTCGGCATGTTGGTCACAGCCCTGGCCATCGGCCACAGCGATCTGATCCGGATCGGCGGCCAGGCCGCCCAGGTGCTTTGACCCCGGGGACTCCCGCCAGGGCGACGGGCCCGGCGCCGACAGGCCGGCCCCAGCCTGATCGCGGTCCCCTTTCCCGCCAGCTGCTGGTGCCGGCTTTGGTGGCGGCAGCCATCGGCGGCGGCGTGGCCCTCGGACAGACCGCTGTGGTGGCCGGCATTGACAGTCTGCTGCCCGATGCTGATCGCATCAGCGCCTTCAACCGCCCCGGCACGCTCACGATTCTTGACACCAACGGCAAGGTGGTGGTCAAGGAAGGGCCGGCCACCCGCGAAAAGCTGAGCAGCGGCAAGATGCCCCTGCTGATCCAGCGGGCCTTCGTCGCCGCCGAGGATCGCCGCTTCTATCAGCACAACGGCGTCGACCTGCTGGGCATCAGTCGCGCCATGGTGCGCAACCTGCGCCAGGGATCGGTCGAAGAGGGCGCCAGCACCATCACCCAGCAGCTGGCCCGCACGGTCTTCCTCAGCCAGGACCGCACCTTGATGCGCAAGCTCAAGGAAGCCCTGCTGGCCGG
>CAIKWV010000201.1 GCA_903831165.1 uncultured cyanobacterium | reverse complement strand
GTGTCCATTGAGCGGGTGGTCAGCGGTACGGGCCTGGGGGATGTGGCCCGCTGGCTCCTGGCCAAGCGGGATCCCGAAGGCTCCCATCCCCTGGCGGCCCATGCCAGCCGCTGGTTGGACGGGGAGGTGGTGCGCGAAGCCACCGCGACCTCCGCGGCCGAGCGGGCCGATCTGCCCGCCGCCGTCGCTGAAGCGGCGGCTAGCGGCGACCCCCTGGCCCGGGAAGCCCTGGAGATCTGGCTGGGCGCCTACGGATCGGTCTGCGGCGATCTCGGCCTGGCCAGCCTCAGTCGCGGCGGCATCTGGCTGGCCGGGGGCACGGCCGCGAAACTGTTGGAGGGACTCCGCTCCCAGAGCTTCAGCGAGGCCTTCCTGGCCAAAGGACGGTTGCGGGCGGTGCTGGAGCCGATGCCGATCCAGGCGGTGATCGATCCGGCCTTCGGCAGTTTCAGCGCCGCCTGCCGGGCGCGGATGTTGCTGAGTCAAGCCGGCAATGCTGCCTGACTGCCCCCTGCCGGCAGCCAGTGCCCTGATCGGGTCCTATGCCTGCCGGAGCGGGGCTGCCCCACCGGCTGCGACACTGTTCTGAGTAAGACGACCTAGATGGCGCGCCCATACCTCGGTCAAGGGGTGGTGGTAGAGGTTCCCGCCACAACTGCCAACCTCGGCCCCGGTTTTGACTGCCTGGGAGCAGCCCTGGACCTGGGCAACCGCTTTGAGCTGCGGGTGATTGAGGGGGGCGGTGATCGCTTCGACCTGATCATCGAAGGCAGCGAGGGGGCCCACCTGCGGGGCGGCCCTGACAACCTCATCTATCGCTCCGCCCAGCGGGTGTGGAAAGAGGCCGGTGAGGAACCGGTGGCCCTGGAGGCGAGGGTCCAGTTGGCGGTTCCGCCAGCCCGGGGCCTCGGCAGCAGCGCCACGGCGAACGTGGCCGGCCTGATCGGCGCCAATGCCCTGGTGGGCGAACCCCTGAGCAAGGAGAAACTGCTGGAGCTGGCCATCGACATCGAGGGCCATCCCGACAACGTGGTCCCTTCGCTGGTCGGCGGCCTGTGCCTGACCGCTCGGGCCGCCTCGCATCGCTGGCGGGTGGTGCGCTGCGAGTGGGCCGCCAACGTGCAGGCAGTGGTGGCCATCCCCTCGATCCGTCTCAGCACCGCCGAGGCCAGACGAGCCATGCCGCGCAGCATCCCGATCAGCGATGCGGTGATCAATCTCGGCGCCCTGACCCTGTTGCTGCAGGGATTGCGCACGGGCAATGGCGATCTGATCGCCGACGGCATGCACGACCGCATCCATGAGCCCTACCGCTGGGGTCTGATCCAGGGCGGCAAGGCGGTGCGGGAGGCGGCCCTGGAGGCCGGGGCCTGGGGTTGCGTGATCAGCGGCGCCGGCCCCACCCTGCTGGCCCTGGGGCCCGCATCCGTCGCCGAGGCGGTCAGCCAGGCCATGGTGGAAGCCTGGCGCCTGGAAGGGGTGAGCAGCCGGGGGGAGGTGCTCCAGCCCCAGCACGAGGGCAGCAGCTGGACCGCGATGCCGCCCCTGAAGGCCTGATCACGGCCTGCCCTCCGTGACGGCTTGGCGGCCGGCCCGGCCCGACAGGTTCGCGACAGCCACGACCCGAAAGCAGCTGCGGACTGCCGCCTTCCACTTTTTCATGCCATAGCACGGGCCATGAGTACATCTACTCAGCTGATAGATTCCTGCATCAAGGGATCCGGCCCGTCCGTCAGGTCTGAGGCCGATGATTCCCAAGTCACCAGCCGGACGACGTGATGGACGCCACCCTGCCCCTTTCGGCCGCGTCTTCGCTCCCGGCGGCGTTTCCCTGGCTCAGCCTGATCGTGCTGCTGCCGGCGGCGGCGGCCCTGATCATGCCGCTATTGCCCGGCGACCCCGATGACCCCAGGCTGCCCAGGCTGCTCGCCCTCGGGGTGCTCGGCGTTGACCTGGCGCTGATGCTCTGGGTGTTCAGCCGCCATTTCGATGGCAGCCTTGCCACGCTGCAATTGGTCGAGCGGGTGCCCTGGGTGCCGACCCTCGGACTGGAATGGTCCCTGGCTGCCGATGGCCTCTCGGCTCCCGTGGTGGTGCTCAGCGGCCTGGTCACCCTGCTGGCCGTGGCCGCCAGCTGGAACATCAATCGCAAGACCCGTCTCTATTTCGGACTGCTGCTGCTGCAGGCTTCAGCCCAGGGGCTGGTGTTCCTCTCCCAGGATTTTCTGCTGTTCTTCCTGGCCTGGGAGCTGGAATTGGTGCCGGTGTATCTGCTGATCGCCATCTGGGGCGGCAAACAGCGCCAGTACGCCG
>CAIKWV010000200.1 GCA_903831165.1 uncultured cyanobacterium | reverse complement strand
TGAAGGCGCTGTCGGCAGCTACATCCACACCGGCGCCCGGGTCGGCGTGCTGGTCGAAGTGAACTGCGAAACCGACTTTGTCGCCCGCGGCGAGCTGTTCCAGGAGCTGGTGCGCAACGTCGCCATGCAGATCGCGGCCTGCCCCAACGTCGAATACGTCAGCACCGAGGAGATTCCTGCGGCCGTCGCCGATCGCGAGAAGGCGATCGAAATGGGTCGTGACGACCTCTCCGGCAAGCCCGAAGCGATGAAGGTGAAGATCGTCGAGGGTCGCATCGGCAAGCGTCTCAAGGAACTGGCCCTGCTGGAGCAGGCCTTCATCCGGGACAACACGATCACGGTGGGTGAAATGGTCAAACAGGCCGCCGGCAAGACCGGTGAAAACATTCAGGTGCGCCGCTTCACCCGTTACACCCTGGGTGAGGGCATCGAGGTGCAGAAGTCCGATTTCGCCGCTGAGGTGGCGGCGATGACCCAGACCGCCTGAGCCCCGCCAGCAAGCCAGCCCGGTGACACCTGACCCGGACCGCGGCAGCTCTCCCGATCCGATCGAGGCCATGGCCGCCGCTCTGGCGGCCTCCAATCCTGGGCTCTACCGCCATGTGGCCCTGTACCTGCAGGTGCTGCGGCAGGTGCTGCCGGCACGGGTCGAGCAGGCCTGCTTCCATCTGGCCACCCAGGTCCACCCCCAACGCTATGCCGCCCTCGCTCCGCTGGAACGGCAATTGCTGCATGGGCGCCTGCTGGCCTTGGTGCAGCGCTGCAGCAGTCTGCTCACCGTCGAGCAGCTGGCAGCCCTCGCCGATCAGATTGACCGTGAAGCCCAGCACCAGCAGCGCCGGCAGCAGCGTCAGCTGCTGGAGAGCCTGAGCGGGGATCCGGCGGACACAGAATCGGTCGGCGACGACCATTCCCCCGGCCCCTCCGGTTCAGATCCGTCCCAGGAACAGGGGGAAAGCGATGGTGTCCAGGTGTTGCCCGCTGGCTCGATCCGGCTCGATTTCTCCTTGCCCCTCAGTACCGACATCGGTGGCTGGCGGCCGTTGGCGCCGCCTACGGCCAGCCCGACAGCTGCCGGGACCCCGAACGCCTCACCGGGCCTGGACCTGCCCCGGGCTGAACGTGCTGGAGCCGGATCCCACTCCTCGGCTGATCAGCACGGCCCCACGGCTGGCTCCGCCTCCCACGGCTCCGGCGCCGAGGCGGAGCCCGAACTCGACGAGGTCACGCAGGATCCAGCCGGCGACGATACGGACCTCGATGACGAGGGCGACGACGAAGACGGCTTCGATGCTGCCTTCAGCGATTTGATGTCAATAGCGGAGCAGGGCTCGCGACTCGCCAGCGACGCCGCCGAGCTTCCGACAGAAAGCCTGCAGGAGCGCCTGGCCCAGGGACCCGACACGGCGGAGATCCTGAGGATCGTGCGGGAAGCGATGGAGGAGTCCGGCGATCCCATGCGCCAGGCACCGCCCCGCTCTGGATCCGGCCCCAGCTCCCCCTGGCGGGAGGCCAGGCTGCCCCGGGATCCGGTGACGCTGCTGCGTTGGCTCGATGGTCTCGAGAAGGCCCTGCTGCGTCGCCTGCGCAATCTCTCCCACGCCCTGAACGTCGAACTGCTGCGGGTGGGCATCAGCAGGGGACTGCTGCCGGTGAGCCTGCTCGATGCGGTGCTCGAGGGTCAGATCGACACCATGGCGGCCCCTTCGAATGTGTTGCATCTGCAGATGCCGTTCAGCCTCCGGGCCGGCATGGCCGAGGTTCATGCCATGGCGATCCTGCTGCGACCCGTGGACCTGGAGATGGACGAGCCCCGCCTGCGCACCTGTCGTCGCCGGCTGCAGCAGCAACGCCAGGAGTTGCGCAGAATGGCGCATCAATTCCGTCGCCTGCAACGGCGGCTCCAGGCGCACGAGGCGGAACGGCTGTGGCTGCAGGACATTCGCAACAGTCGCCCCCCCCAGAACTGAGCCGGGAGCAGCAGCAGGCAAGCGCCGCTGCCGCTTCCCCTGCGGCCACGGCCGCCGTGGAGCCCGCCAGCGCAACGGCCTTGCCGGCGGCGTTCGATCGCTGGTACGGGGCCTTGCAGCAGGCCTGCCAGCTTGAGGCCGATCGCGGTTTCCTGGACGTCAAGGGTCGCCAGCTCACCTACAGCACCTTCGTGGTGCAAAGCCTCAGCCAACCCGGTTTCAGCTTGGCGCTCGAGCAACAGCAGGCTTTGGCGCCCTTGTTGAGCGGTTTTCAGGTCTATTCGGAACAGGGGGAGCCCCGGCGGCGTCAGTTGGTGGCCCAGCTGCGTCAGCGGCTGCATGAGCTGCGCCGCAGCCAGCTGCCGGAGCGACCCGTGGGGCCGCCACGGCTCCGGCTGGGAACCACCACGGACCCAGCCACGTCCTCAGGATCAGGGCGACGGCTGGAGCCTGAGCAAGGGCTGGTGGAGGTGCCTGGCATCGGTCCCAAACTCGCCACCCTGCTGGCGGGCCTGGGACTGCTGGTGGTGCGGGATCTGCTGCATTACTACCCCCGCGACTATCTCGATTACGCCCACCTGGTACGGATCGCGGCCCTCGAGGCGGGTCGCACCGCCACGATCGTGGCGACCGTGCGCAGCAGTCACGCCTTTGCCAGTCCCCGCAATCCCAACCTGGCGATCCTGGAACTGCAACTCCAGGACGTAACGGGTCGGCTGCGGGTGTCGCGGTTTTTCGCCGGCAAGCGCTTTTCCAGTCCCGGTTGGCTCAAGTCCCAGCAGCGCCTGTATCCGCCCGGGGCCACGGTGGCCGTCAGTGGGCTGGTGCGCGACAGCCCCTACGGAGCCAGCTTCAACGATCCGCTGATCGAAGTGCTCGAGTCTCCCGGTGCCGAGGTGCGTTCCGAGCAGATCGGCCGGTTGGTGCCCGTGTATGCCCTGACCGAGGGCCTCGGTGCCGATCGGCTGAGGCGCGCCATCGCCGCTCTGCTGCCCCTGGTGCGTCACTGGCCCGATCCCCTGCCTGCGGCGCTGCGCCAGGAGCTGGCGATGCCCTGTCGCTTCACGGCCCTGCAGCAGATCCATCAGCCGCGTGATCGGGACCAATTGCAGGCCAGTCGCCAAAGGCTGGTGTTCGATGAGTTCCTGTTGTTGCAGCTGGCGCTGGCCCAGCGCCGCGAGCGGCTGCGCCAGCGCCAGGCCCCACCCCTGGTGCTGCTGCCGGGTCAGGAGGATCTGGTGATTCGCTTCCTGGAGCTGCTTCCCTTTCGCCTGACGGGGGCGCAGCAGCGGGTGCTGGCGGAGATCCGCGCCGACATGGCCAGGCCCCAGCCCATGGCCCGCCTGGTGCAGGGCGATGTGGGCAGCGGCAAGACCGTTGTGGCCCTGGCCTCCCTGCTCGCTTCGATCGAGGCCGGTTGCCAGGGTGCCCTGATGGCTCCGACCGAGGTGCTGGCTGAACAGCACTACAACAAGTTGGTCGAGTGGCTCAATCCCCTGCAGGTCAGCGTCGAGCTGCTCACCGGCTCCACGCCGCTGCGGCGCCGGCGGCAGATGCTGCAGGATCTGGCCAACGGTCAGTTGCAGTTGCTGGTGGGTACCCATGCCCTGCTGGAGGATCCGGTGGAGTTCGACCGCCTCGGTCTGGTGGTGGTCGATGAACAACATCGCTTCGGGGTGCGCCAACGCAATCGCCTGCTGGCCAAGGGACTCCAGCCCCACCTGCTGACGATGACGGCCACGCCGATTCCCAGAACCCTGGCTCTGGCTGTACACGGCGATCTTGACGTCAGCCAGATCGATGAGCTGCCGCCTGGACGAACGCCGATTCGCACCCGGGTGCTGCGCGCCGCCGAGCGGGATCAGGCCTGGGCCCTGATCCGGGAGCAAGTGGCCCTGGGCCAGCGCGCCTACGTCGTGTTGCCCTTGGTCGAGGACTCGGAGAAGCTCGATCTGCGTTCAGCGGTGGAGGTCCACCGCCATCTGGCGGAGGAGGTGTTCCCCGACCTGCAGGTGGGGTTGCTGCATGGCCGGCTCAACAGCGAGGAGAAGCAACGGGCCATTGCCGCCTTTACCGCCGGCGCCTGCCAGGTGCTCGTTTCCACCACGGTGGTCGAGGTGGGGGTGGATGTGCCGGCCGCCAGTGTGATGGTGATCGACCATGCCGATCGCTTCGGCCTGGCCCAGTTGCACCAGTTGCGCGGTCGGGTGGGTCGGGGGGCGGCGGCCTCCCACTGCCTGTTGATCAACGACGGCCGTAACGCCACCGCCAAGCAGCGACTGGAGGTGTTGGTGCGCAGCAATGACGGCTTTGAGATCGCCGAGATGGATCTGCGCCTGCGGGGGCCGGGCCAGGTGCTGGGCACGCGCCAGTCCGGCCTGCCCGATCTGGCCCTGGCCAGTCTCAGTGATGATGGCGACATGCTGGAGCTGGCACGGGATGTGGCCAGGCGCCTGCTGCACGAGGATCCGGACCTCAGCCACCAACCCCTGCTGCGTGAGGCCCTCGAGGCCCAGCGCCGGCGCCTGGTCGATGCCGCCCGACTGAACTGAGCCATGCGTCCCTGGAGCCCGATCCCGATTGACGACAACGCAGAGCCGTTGACGGAGCTGCCGTCCGGCCTGCGGCGCATCGAGCCCCATCCCTATCAGCGCCTCGGTGCCCCCTATGGCCAGCTGGGTTCGCCGTTTCGCCTGCGAGCGGGTGTGGTGCAGCGCCTGCTCAGGGCCGAGGCGCTGCTGCGGGTTGAGCAACCCCACTGCTGCCTGGCGATTTTCGATGCCTGGCGGCCGTTGGCGGTTCAGCAATTCATGGTCGATCACGCCATCGCAGCCGAATGCCGCCGGCGCGGCATCGATCCCGATCGTCCCAGCCCCCTGCGCGAGCAGGTGGTGGCCGAGGTGGGCCGTTTCTGGGCTCCCCCCAGTGCCGATCCGGCCACACCGCCCCCCCATAGCACCGGCGCTGCGGTGGACCTGACCCTGGCGGACGACTCCGGCGGCCTGCTGGCCATGGGCGGCGAGATCGATGCGATCGGACCCGTCTCCGAGCCGGACCATCACAGTGAAGCCGCCCGGCTAGAGCCCGACGCTGAGGCGGCCTGCTGGCATCGCCGGCGTCAGTTGCTGCGCCGGGTCATGGTCGGCGCCGGCTTTGCCCAACATCCGAACGAGTGGTGGCATTTCAGCCACGGCGATCAGCTGTGGGCCTGGCGAACCGCTGAACCAAGGGCGATCTACGGGCGGGCGCCGGAGGGCTGAATCGGATTCGCCCCAGCTTGTCCCAGCTCCCGCGCAATCGCCGTTGCCTGCTCGGTGCTCATCAAACCCTTGTCAACGCAACGCTTCAAGGTGGCGCGCAGCATCTCCAGCTGCAGCTCGCGCAGGCGGGCTTGAACCGTGGCCGGCTGGTCCGCCCAGGGCAGCAGCTGCTGCTGGAAGGTGCTCTGCAGGGCGCTCGTCTTGCAGATCTCCGGGTCCGGGTCATAGATCTTCTGATGCGGTGGCGGCGGCGGGGGTTTCTCGGCCGCTGCCGCCGGCAGAACCAGCACGATGGCGACGAGGCCTGCCTTCAGCACGCCGCAGGCCGCGGTGCTGGTGCGCCACAGGAGGGAATGGTGCTGGTTCACGGCTGGACCAGCAGAGACTTGACGCGAGCGTCGCCCTGCTTGTTGACCCAGTCGCCCAGGCTGGTGCGCGGGCCGGCTTCCTGCTTCCAGGCCCTCAGCAGCGGCTCCAGCGTGGCCTCCAGCTCATCCAGGGGGAGTTTCTCCAGGAACGGCCGGGCCAGGGTGGTCAGCCCGGGCGTGCCGCCAAGCCAGAGCTGATAGCTCTCCACGCCGCTGCCCACCAGGCCGATCTCAGCCATGTAGGGGCGGGCACAACCATTCGGGCAGCCGGTCATGCGGATCAGGATCGATTTCTCGATCCCCAGGCTGGTCAACAACACCTGCACCCGCTCCAGCACCTGGGGCAGGATGCGCTCCGATTCGGTGATGGCCAGACCGCAGGTGGGCAGGGCCGGGCAGGCGATCGCATGGCGCGCCAGCGGCTCCGGTGCCTCGGGAGCATCAAAACCGAGGCGCCCCAGGGCTTCGGCCAGACCCTTGCGCTGATTGCTGCCGATGTTGCAGAGCAGCAGATCCTGGTTCGGGGTGAGGCGCACGTCGAGCTGGTACGTGGCCACAAGCTGACGCAGGCCGACTTTGGTCTGTCCCTCGAGGCGTCCACAGATCAGGGGCAGACCCACGAACCAGAGGCCGTCGCCCTGACGGTTCCAGCCCAGGTAGTCCAGCAGCTTGACCTTGGGTTCCTGGCGCAGGCGCGCGATCGGCTGGGGAAAGTAGTGCTTGAGTTCCTCCCGGAACCAGGCCACACCCCGGTCCTGGATCAGATATTTCATCCGGGCATGGCGTCGTTGCTGGCGGTCGCCATGGTCCCGCTGCAGGGCTGCGATGGCCTGCACCAGATCGAGCACATGCTCAATGGCCACCCAGCCGAGGGGATCGGCGGTGCGGGCGAAGGTCTCGTCCTTGTTGTGGGTGCGGCCCATGCCACCACCGACATAGACATTGCAACCCAGGGGCCGGCCCGAGCCATCGCTGAACAACACCAGGCCGATGTCCTGGGTCAGCAGATCCACCGAGTTGTCACCCGGAACGGTGACGGCGATCTTGAACTTGCGCGGTAGGTAGGTGGCGCCATAGAGGGGTTCGGCGGCATCGCCGCTGAACAGCGGCCCTTCGGCCTGGCGCGCCTTCACCCGGCGCACGCTGAGTCGGGGCTTGATGCGGTAGCTCAGGTCGCCGTCCACCCAGAGATCCAGATAGGACCCTTCGGCTGCCTGGGGCGTCAGCAGATCGGCAATGTCATCGGCCAGCTGGCGGGCGGCGGGGTAGCCGCCGCTGCTGGAAGGGGTGGCCGGCGCCATCACGTTGCGATTGATGTCTCCGCAGGCCGAGAGCGTGGAGCCCATGGAGCGGACGATCGTGCCGATCACCTCCCGCAGATCCGCCTTGGCGATGCCATGCATCTGAAAGGCCTGGCGGGTCGTGGCCCTGAGGGTGCCGTTGCCGAGGCGATCCGCCAGCTCGTCCAGTGCCAGGTAGAGGTCGGGGGGGATCCGGCCGCCGGGGCTGCGCAGGCGCAGCATCATCTGCCAATCCTTGTCGGTGCCCTTGCGTCGGTTGTCGCGGTTGTCCTGTTGATAGCTGCCGTGAAACTTCAGGATCTGGACCGCCGATTCACTGAAATTGAGGCTCCCGTTGTCGAGTTCGCTGAGCAGAGGTTCCTTCAGGTGCCCGCTGGCGGCCTTGAGGGCCTCAAACTTGGTCGGCGCCGAACCGGTGGACGGGTTGTCGGCTACCGGCGTCGGAGGCATCGTTTCAACGGCATTCGGAATCAGTCCGAAACTAGCGAATGGCTCCGGGGCTGGTTCGAACTGGGGACCTTGATGCTGGATTCCCGTAGCAGGCGGTCGTTGCATACAGTCGCGCTGTTCCTGCCTTGATCCATGGCCACGTTCCTGCTGGAAATCGGCACCGAGGAGCTGCCGGCCGATTTTGCCCGCCTGGCCCTCCCTCAGCTGCAGCAGGCCGTGGCCGCCGACCTGGAGGCCTGCCGGCTCGATTGCACGGCCCTGC
>CAIKWV010000199.1 GCA_903831165.1 uncultured cyanobacterium | reverse complement strand
GTCAATATTTGTTAGAAATCGATACCAAAATATGGGTAAAGCTAGAGTTTCTGGAGATATAGATAATAAATTAGTAATAACCGATCGTAGTAATCTGGCGCTGCTGGGTGCTGCCCTTGAAGTGCACTCCGCCTTCCCGGCCCGCACCAACGTGCACTTCGTGCAGGTGTTGCACCCCGGCCATCTGGTGATGCGGGTGTGGGAGCGGGGGGCCGGACCCACCCTGGCCTGCGGCACCGGCGCCTGCGCCACCCTGGTGGCCTGCCACCTGCTGGGCCTGAGCGAGCGGGGCGCCCGCCTCGATCTGCCCGGTGGCCCGTTGGAGATTGCCTGGGATCCCGCCACCGATCACCTGTTCATGACCGGGCCGGCCGAGGCGGTCTTCGACGGCGTGGTGGTACCTGGGCTGGTCGGCGAGGCGCAACAGCCGCCCCTGGGTTGGGCTCCCGAGACCCCGTCAGCGCCCGAATCCGCGTCAGCTCCGGACATCGATCGCGCCTTCGAGCTCCTCAAGGCACCCGTAGATCCGCCCCAAGTGGCGGCGATGCCCGCCGTGACTCCTGCCGTTGAAGCCGCGGCAGCACCGGGTGCGGACGGCGACCCTGCCCGCGCGATGCCGGCGATCGACTGCGCCACGGCCTGCGTCAACGGCTGCCTTCGTCCCGAGGCCTGCGCCAGCCAGGCGGCCCGGGCCCAGGTGGAGGCTCTGCTGGGGGGACGCTCGCTGGATGAACTGGTGGCGCTGGCCACCAACTCGGCCGAGTCCCGTTTCCGCGCGCGCCTGGACGCTGAGGCCAGCCCGGAACCAGGCGCCGAGACCGCAGAGCCGGCCGCCGGCACCATGCCGCGGGATCCCTGGCAGGTCACGGGCAGCGATGGCTGAGCTGCCTGCGCCAAGCCATGGTTGATCTGAGCCGCTACCTGGACGCGGCGGCCACGAGTCCGCCGGCGGCCGAGGTGCTGGCGGCGATGGCGGCGATGGCGCCCCTGGCCTGGGCCAACCCCTCCAGCCTCCACGACCCGGGATTGGCGGCGGCTGAGCTGCTGGAACGCAGCCGCATCCGGATCGGCGCAGCCCTGGGCGCCGAGCCAGGCCAGCTGGTGTTCTGCTCCGGCGGCAGCGAGGCCATCCATCTGGCCCTGCTGGGCAGCGCCGCCCTGCTGGAGCCGGGCCGGTTGTTGATCTCGGCGGTCGAACATCCCGCCACCCGGGCGGCGGCGTCCCTGTTGCAGCGCCAGGGTTGGCAGCTCCAGGTCCTGCCCGTGAACCGCCAGGGCCTGGTCGATCCCGAGATCCTGGCCGCCTGGCTGGAGCCCCCTACCCGGCTGGTGTCGTTGATCTGGGGCCAGAGCGAGGTGGGGACCCTGCAGCCTTTGGAGCGTCTCGGAGCCCTCTGCCGCCAGGCCGGCGTGCGCCTTCATGTCGATGCGGTCCAGGTGGTCGGCCATGGCCCCGTGAACCTGGCGCAGTTGCCGGTGGATCTGCTCAGTTGCACCGCCCACAAGCTGCAGGGCCCCCGGGGGGTGGCGGCCCTGGCCCTGGCGTCCGGCCTGGAGCTGGCGCCGCTGATCGGTGGTGGCTCCCAGGAGGGGGGACGGCGGGGTGGCACGGAGCCGGTGCTGCTGGCCCACGGCTTCGCTGAGGCGCTGGATCTGGCCGCCGCCCGATTGGCTGCGGGGGGCGGACGCGATCCCCTTGCCCCGTTGCGCGACCAGCTCTGGGGCCGCCTCTGCGCTCTGGAGGGGTTGAGGATCAGCGGCCCGGCTCCAGGCGGTGGGGTCGAGCGTCTGCCCCACCACCTGAGCCTGCTGGTCTCCAGTGACGACGGCAGGCCCCTGTCGGGCCGTGCCCTGGTGCGGGCCCTGGCCCGCCGCGGCTGGGCCGTCAGCAGTGGCTCCGCCTGCAGCAGCAACGGCGCGGCCAGCGCCGCCAGCCCGATCCTGCTGGCCATGGGCTACGGCGAACAGGAGGCGGCCAGTGGGCTGCGGCTCAGCCTGGGCCCCTGGCTGCGGCCAGAGGATCTGGAGCGTTTTCCCGAGGACCTCGAGGCTGCCCGCCGGGAACTGCAGGCCGATTGAGTCACAAGCTGGCTGGAACAGCTCCTCAGCAGACCTGGCCACCGTTCTGACGACCTTGTGGAACGCCGGCGACCCCAGGCCCAGCCGATGGGGCGCCCGCAAGGCAGGGACGAGCGGCTCGGTATGGTCCGGGCTCCCTGGTTTCATCCACCGTTGACCAGGCCCTGCTCGCCATGCTTCCCGCCGATCTGCTGACCGCCGAGGCCGAGGCCCTCGACGCCCTGCTCCAAGCCCTGGCCTCCAGCGCCGCAGGCCGCTGGACCGTGGAGTTCCGCTTTGAAGGCCTGCGCCTGTTGCCCCTGGTGCTCCGCCTGAACACCGCCCTGCTGGCGGCGGGCCTGGAGCTGCGCCTGCTGTTCGCCGACATGGGGGCCACGGCCCTGGCGCGCCGCGATGCCGGTGAGGGCATGACCAACATCGCCAGCTTCGGCGATCAGGCCCGGCTGCAGGTGTCGGGCCCTACGGAAGGCGTGCTGCTGTTGGTGGGGGCCAGCCAGGCCGAATACGGCCAGGTGGAGGCCATCTGCGCCGCCCATGGCGGGCCGGTGGTCCTTCTCAACCCCAATCTCGAGGATGCCACCGTCGGCATCGGCAGTGTTGCCCGCCAGCGCCGCCGCGGCTTTCTGGCCCAGTGGCAGGCCGCCTATGCCCTGCTTCCCCAGTCTTTCAGCGCCCTGCGTCGCGCCTGGCCAGGCGACTGGGAGCTCTATCGCCTTGATGCCGATGGATACCGCTTGGTGGCCAGCTTTGAGCGCAAGCCCGATGGCGAGCAGCAGGAGCTGGCGCTCAGCGGTGGCCAGAGTCAGGGTCTGGGCGGCAATCTCAGGGCCCTGGGCGATCTGATCGAGGGACTGCAGAACTGAGGCGTGGCGCCCGCCGTTGGGGATGGGCAGGACTGGTGCCGCCGGGGAACCCTGCGTACACTTCGCAGGCTTTGTGGGTTCCGATGGCCAGCGACAACTCCCCCTCCCGCTCCTGGAATCTGATCGACCTCGGTGCTGCAGCCGCCGTACTGCTGGCGGTCGGCGGCGTGGTCTGGAGCCCCAAGCTCAGCGGAGCCGTGGCCAGCGCCACCGGCTCGATGCAGCCGGTCACGGTCACCGTTGATGTACGCGGCGTTCCCGCCGCTGATCCCGCTTCGATTCTCAAGAGTGCGGAGTCGGAAGGGAAGGTGGCGATCGTGATCCGCAACCAGCCCCACGGCAGCGTGGCGATCGAACGGGTGATTCCCCTCGAACGGCGCCTGACGATCCTGACCCCGGACGGCCGCATCGTCACCGCCCCGGATCCGAATCAGAAGACCTTCGGCAGCTTTGACGGCCGCTTTGTGCTCAAGGGCGAGGGGCGCAAGACCAGCGGCGGCGTGGTCTTCGGCAACCAGACGATCAAGATCGGTGCCCCCGTCGAGCTAGAGGGCGCCACCTTCCGCTTCAACGGCACCGTCACCGACCTGAAAGTGGGGCCATCCTGACCATGACAGCCCAGCCGTCGCTTCGTCTGATCCTCCTGGCCGCCAGCCTGGCGGTGCCGAGCCTCCTCTCCCCCCTGCGTGCCCAGGAGGTCGGAGCCTCTGTCACCACCTGGTCGCCGGCCCTGCCGCCCAGCCGTGCCATCCAGCGCGCGCCGATGGCCTCGCTGCCGCCCCTGCCGGCCCCGGTCGGGCTGCCCCAGCTGCAGAGCCAGGTCAGTTGCCCCAGCCTGCAGCAGCGCCTGGCGGAGCTGGTCGGCTCGGAGGCCTCGGTGTGGAGCGTCAGCGTCGCTGATCCCAGTGGCCACCTGCTGGCCGATCTGAACGGCACCCGTCCGCGGCTGCCGGCCTCCAACCAGAAGCTGCTGAGCACGGCTTTCGCTCTCGATCGCCTCGGTCCCGACTTCCGCCTCAACACCAGGCTCTGGCGCCTCAGTGACGGCACCCTGAGGCTCACGGGCCAGGGAGACCCGGATCTGGCGGTGCCCCATCTGCAACGCTTCGCCAAGCTGGCCATGGCCTCTGCCGGTGCAGCCCCGGGCACGGCGGTGAAGCTGCAACTGGCGGAGGAGCCGGCCCAGGGCTGGTGGCCCCAGGGCTGGAGCTACGGCGATCGCAGTTATTCCTACGGCGCCCCGATCACCCGGCTGGCGATCACCAGCAACGCGATTGAAGACGCCGTCAGCAATCCGCCCTCGCGCTTGACGACGCTGCTGCAGCGCGCCATGGCTCAACAGGGAGCCAAGGCGACGCTGAGCCTGGTGCCGGCTGACGCGCCCATGCCCCGGGACGCGGTGCTCGTCCACGAGGAGCCTTCCACCTCGATGCACGGCCTGCTGAGCCTGGCCAATACCGAAAGCCACAATTTCACCGCCGAGGTGCTGCTGCGCAGCGCCGCCGGCACCTGGAATGTGGAGGATGCGGCCCGGATCGAAACCGTCTGGCTCACCAGCCAGGGCCTGCCGATGCAGGGGGTGAGCATCCACGATGGCAGCGGTCTCAGTCGCAATGATCGGCTGACCTCGAGGCTGCTGGCGGCCCTGTTGATGCGCATGGATCAACATCCCTACGGACGGGATTACATCGGCTCGATGTCAATCGCCGGCCAACGTGGCACGATGCGCCATTTGTTCAACGGCACATCCCTCGATGGCCGTCTGTTTGGCAAGACCGGCACCCTGACCGGTGTACGGGCGATCAGCGGTGTACTGCAGACCAGCGATGGCCCTCGCTATGTCAGCGCCATTTCCAATGGAGCCAGCATGCCCAACCAGACCATTGGTCAGATCATGCGCCAGGTGCAGAATGTCGCCCTCTGTGGCCAGTCCGCCGTGGGCTCTGGTTATTGATCAGAGCCTGCGATGTCCCCAGGCCAGCAATCACCCGAGCCTGACTATCGGCGTCCTCGGCTTCCGGGAATTGTCCGATATTTTGGATCGGATCCGGCATCCCGGCACAGCCTGTCTCTACAGGAATGGAGCAACCTGGGGTTCAGGGACAGATCGATTTGATCGCAGCGTTCCCAGCCGTCCTGTCCATTCCAACGTTGTCCTGAACGATCCACGGCTGATGGGTCCGGCGGATCCCTGACCTCATCAGTGAGTCCCAGTGGGCCTTGGAGCTGAGAGCGATTCGGTGTGGCCAGGGTTTGTGATTCGTGCCAACACCATTGAGCAGGCAGCTGAGAAATACCTCAGCAGAGCCATTCGGAGTTCAGCAGCCTGACTTCAACAGCGATGAACCAAGTTGGCATCTGACCAGCGGCGATCAGACAGGAAGTTGATGATCCCAAAAGCACCGAAAACCCCAGACGCGCTCTCCGGTAAGCAGGGGGAATCAGGGCACAGTCGGGTCAAGTTGCGGGCTTCGCACGTCCCCTCGGACTCTTCTGGCTGATCAAGAACAGGGACGAGACGGGGTTTCAGCATCCTCTTGGCGATCTCCGTCCACCGTTCAAGGTCGTTCTGGACCTTTCACTCAGCCCAAACAAAGTGCCCCTGAGCTGATGTCTGGCCTGGAGATTCGTCCATGGCTGTTCAGGCCAGGCCAGTGGTTGTGCGCCGTCGGGAGATGGAGGGATGCGGCTCGCTCAGCTGGCCAGACCGCGGGTGGCGGCGCGGCGCATGCGTCCAGCGGCCCGGCGGGCCCGGTTCACCGGCTCGTTTTCTGCCAGGGTCACCACCTCCGCCGCTGCCGGGGCCTGCCGATCCTGGCTCTGCAGGCGGCCCAGCTCCTGGCGGCCACTGAGCACCACCTGGCTCAGTTCCTTGAGGCGCACTTCCAGTTCGCCCAGCACCTGTT
>CAIKWV010000198.1 GCA_903831165.1 uncultured cyanobacterium | reverse complement strand
CGGCGCCCAAGCCCAACCCCTGCGGCCAGGCTCCCTCCAGCCAGAGCGGTTCCTCAGGTCCGATCAGAACCGGCCAGGCAACGGCATAAGTGAACCCCCCGACCCAGGGATGGGGACCATGAAGCAAGCGGTTGTTGCCCTGGCGAAAAGCAATGGCACTCGTGTTCCCGCTCACCCCGGCGGCAGCCAGTGTGAAACCGGACAGCCGAATGGGGCGGTTGAACAACAGGCCCACAGAACCCTCAGGCGAGAGCCCGATCGAGAGCAACAGGCTGGGATCCTCCAAAGCAGCCCGCTTCCGCCACGGCCCGACCCAACCAGCCTGACCAATGTCACCAGCCGGTCCCAGGCCGTCAGCCTCACCGATGCCAGCAGCAACACCGACTCCGGTGCCACCACCCTCCTCCAGATCGTCCAACGGAAACGTGTACTGCAAGCCAGGCAGACCATCCACCGGTGCTGACTCCACAGGAACGGCAAAGGGCAGCTCCTGACGGCTCCGCTCAATCGCCCGCCAGTTCTCCTGCAGGCGCTGACGCTGTTCCCGCTGCTGGCGGCGCTGCTGGAGTCGCATAACCCGACGGGCCTGCCGTTCTTGGGAGGAGGTCAGCCACCAGCCCAGCAGCGACCGCTGCTCTCCGGGCAATTGGGCCCCCGCCGCAAAGGCCAGAGCCAGGGCAAAGGCGGCCACCATGCGCCGCAGGCTCTCCTGCACGACCCCCCAGATCTGCACATTGCTGGGGCCGGCATGGGCGCTGAGGGAGTCAGCCCTGGCCTTGGCCAGTCCCACCAGGAGCTGCTGACGCAGCTGGGGCCAGGGCAGGCGCGCTTCCGCCTCGCCGACCGCGGGGCCTGCCAGCGCTCGGAAGCGACGCCGCAGGTCCTGGACATCAGTCGCACGGTTGAGGGCCAATCTCCAGCTGCTGAACTGTTCCTCCAGAACCCGGCGTTCCTGAGCCTGGATCCTGGCTTCGCCAGCCAGCGTGTTCCAGCTCGCCCAGGGCTGCAGTGGGATCAACAACAGGAAACCGAGGGTCACCGCCACCGCCAGGGCACGGACCTGGCCGCAACGCAGGCCCAGCCGTTGATCCCCTGGATCAAACCAGGCCGCCAAGTGAAGCAGGACGAAACCCATCAGGGCAAAGCCGCCGTTATCGACCAACAAAGCAATGAAGCGCAGCTGCCAGAAGGGATTGAGCAGCGCCAGCGGCAACGAGCCAGCGGCCACCGCAGCGACATAAATCAACAGATTGGCGCTGGCGGCAGGCCCGAGCAGATCCACCAATCGCGAGGTCCGCGGCTCGGGCTGAAGCGGCTCCTGCCGATCATCCATGCAGCCAAAGCAACAAATTCTGCACCGAAAGTAAACCAGAAACTGAGGCCTTGATGAAGGCTCGCCGCGCCGCCTTGAACCCGAAGACCAATGCTGAGCCCCCCAACAACAATGAGCCCATGACCAAGGCGGCGCCCATGACCCAGCCGGAATCTGAGAGCGCTTCGCTGCGCCGGGCAAAAGCCAGGGGACCTCGATTGAAAACCCGCCTCTGCTGAAGGCCAGCGGCAACAATCAGGCCAGCATCGCTTCACTGGCTGCGCCGATCCACGCTCCCCAGCGTCGTCGCCAACAACCGCAAACCACCCAGGTCAGCAGGCTGCCCCATGCGTCCCCTTCGCTGAACCCAGGCAATCCCCGGCAGCCATCAGCCAGCCCCCTCGACAACCAGCCCCCCCAACCACTTCCGCCAATGCCCCCGCTGCCACTTGCCCTGGGCGCTGACGGCCAGCTCCGGGCAGGACCACCAGCGGCGGGGGCGCTCGGCCGGGGGCCAGGCGGCCACCAGCGCCTGCAGGGACTCCAGCAAAGAGGCGCTGTCGGCGCCGGCCTCGGCCCGCACCAGGGCCACCAGGCGCTGCCCCCAGGGGGGCTCCTCCACGCCGAGCAGCAGCACCGCCGCCAGCGGCAGGCCCTGGGCGCGGGCCTCGGACTGCAGCCTGGCCTCCAGCTGCTCCGGGAAGACGGTTTCGCCGCCACTGCTGAGGGCGCCATCGAGGCGGCCCAGCAGCTCCAGGCCGGCCGGTCCGATCTGGCCGGCATCGCCACTGCGCCACCAGCCAGCGGCCGTGAGCGGCAAGGGCCGCAGGCCACCGGACTCCAGCCAGCCCAGGGCCAGACGCGGGCTGCGCACCTCCACCGCCCCGTCGGCTGCCGCCAGGCGCAGATCCACGTCGTCGAGGGGCGGGCCGCAGCCCGGCTCCCCGGCCAGAAAGCGCTGCGGCGGTAGAGCACAGACCATCGCCGCCGTCTCCGTGGCGCCGTAGCAGGGGGCCAGGGGCAGGTGCTCCGCCCGCGCCCGCTGCGCCAGCGCCTGCGGCAGGGCCGCGCCGCCCACCCAGATCACCGCACAACTCCGCAACCAGGCCACCGCAGTCGGTTCGTCCAGCAAGCGGGCCAGCTGGGTGGGCACCAGCGAAAGCACGGCCGGCCTACCGGGCTGCAGGGGCATCGCCTCGGCCAGGGCGCCAGGATCCCGCAGCAGGGCCGGCGCCAGCCAGCGCAACGGGGCGCCGCCATGGCGTGCACGCAACAGCGGCAACAGGCCGCTGACGTGGTGCAACGGCAACGGATTGAGATGGACGCAGGCCGCCGGATCCAGGTCCAGCCCCTCTAGCCAGCGGCTGCTGGCCGCCGCCGAGGCCTGCAGATGGGCCAGGGGCTGCAGGCACCAGCGCCTGGCCCCCGAGCTGCCGCCACTGCCCAGCAGCACCGCCGGCGAACCCGGCTCCAGCGCCCGGCCGAGGGCCGCGACCACCCCGTCCTGGCGCAGCGCCTCAGCCAGGCGCGTCTGCTCCCCCGGCCCCGCCAGCGCCACGACACGCCCCTGGCTCCAGGCCGCCTCCAGCGCCTGCGCCAGCGCTTGCGGCTCCCCGGCCAGCGCCAGCAGCAGGGGCTCGGGCGCCGTCATCGCGCCTCTACGGCAGCCGCCCAGACCAACGCCGGATCCGGAGCAAACAGCGCTCCAGCCGGCCGCCAACCGGGGGCCAATCCCGGGGCCGTGGGGGTCGGTCCGTCCTGCTGCAAGGCCGCCAGATGGGCCAACAAGCGCCGGCCGATGCCGGTCTCAAATGCGGTGCTCAGCATCAGCCGGGGGGTGCCGGAGCTGAGCGCCCGCAGCAAGGGCCTCGGATCCCCCTCCAGGCTGGGCCGGCGCACCTGCCAACCCGGCCAGCGGCGGCCCAGGCCGGGATCGAGCCGCAGGGATTCATCCAGGGCCACCGGCACGACGGCCGCCAACGCCGCCAATCCCTCCGGATCCGAGGGGGCCAGGGGCTGCTCCAGCCAGTCCAGTCGGGGGTCGGACGCCAGCCGCTCCGCCCAGGCCTGGGCGGTGGCCCGATCCCAGCCGCCATTGGCATCGAGTCGCAATCGGGAGCCGTGCGGCAACCGGACCAGCAGTTGCTCCAGCACGGCCCTCTCTTCGGGATCCGGTCCAGCCGCCACCTTCCACTTGAGGGTGAGGGGCCCCTCCGCAGGCGCACGGCCCTGCAGCGGCCCTGCCCCCGCCAACAGCGTCTCCAACGCCACAAGCGCCGCCCCCCCCGCCGGCAGCAACCAGGCGGAGGCGGGAGCGGGGCGCCAGGGGCCGGCCCAGCTTTCGTATGCAGCGCCGCACTCGCCCCTGGGGCGATCACGGCGATCCGCTGCCCCGAGCCCATCCAGCTCGGCCAGGGCCAGTCCCAGGGCAAAGCCCAGAGCGGCCGGCAAAGCGGGCAAGACCGACTCCAACTCCCGGCGCCCCAGCCACGGCCCCAGCTGGGCGATCGCGATCTCCAACGCCGCGAGCTGGGGCTGGGGCCCAGCGGAACCTGCCGCTGCCGGAGCCGCTGGCGGCGGAGGCCATCGCTTTGGCTGCCGTGACATCCCACCGTCAGCGCTCTGCCCCTGACCAGCCAGGCGCCGACCGGTCAGCTGCTGCTCGGCCGAGCCAGGCCAGGGGGCCGCCTCACCCCAGCCCACAGCGCCATCGTCCCGACTCAGACGCAGCAGCCAGCCCCGCCGCTCCACCACGGCACCGTGGGCCGTGACCAGGGCCGTGGGCAACGGGAACCGGAAGGGCCGCCACTCCATCCCCAGGCGTTCGTCGCCGGGGGCGCTCACCGGCCGGACAGGGCCAGGGCCCAGGGAGCGATCGCCAGCCCGGCCGCCAGCCCCAGCCCATTGAGGGCCTGAAAGCGCAACGCCAGAAACTTGCTGCCGACGATCCGCTCCGGCTGGTCATGGTGGGCACCCAGCAGGGCGATCAGCTGGCGCGCCGGCGGCAGGCCGATCACCCCCAGCAGCGCCGTCAGCGGCCACTGACCCAGCAGCACCGGCGCCCACTGCAGGGCCAGGCTGCCGGCCACGAACCAGGGCACCAGGGCCGCGGCCCGACCGGTGCCGAGGTGCACCACCGGCGAGCGCTTGCCGTGGGCGGCGTCCTCCTGCACCTGGTGGAAATGGGAGCAGAACAGCACCAGGGTGGTGGCCAGGGCCGGCCCGCTGCCGAGGGCCAGGGCCGGCAGCCAGGGGATCGCCACGGGCCCGGCCGCCGTGGGGGCCAGGGCCAGCAGGGCCGCCGCCGTGGCGCAGGGACCAAAAGCCAGCCAGCACAGCGGCTCCCCCAGCCCCCGGTACCCCAGCCGGAACGGTGGCCCCTGGTACAGGTAGCCGAGGCCACAGCAGGCCAGCACCAGGGCCAGCACCAGCGGCGTGCTGCGCAGGGCCACCAGGGCCATCAGGGCCAGGCCCAGCAGCAGGGCGCCATGGGCCAGCCAGGCCACCCGATCGCGGCGGCCGGTGAGGTTGACCATCGAATGGGGCTTGCCCAGGGCGTCGACGCCGGTGTCCGCGTCAAAGACATCGTTGGCCAGGTTCTCCCAGGCCAGCAGCAGCACCGCCGCCAGCAGAAACAGCAGCAGCTGATCCGGGCGCAGCGGCAGCCCCTTGAACACACTCCAGCCCGCCGCCAGCAGCACCGGCATCACCGCCACCGCATACATCGGCCATTTGAT
>CAIKWV010000197.1 GCA_903831165.1 uncultured cyanobacterium | reverse complement strand
AGTACCTGCACCCCAACGGGCAAATTCCAGCCTATGAGTGGAACTTCGGCGATGTCAACCCACCCGTGCATGCCTGGGCAACCTATCTCGTCTACTTAACCGATGCATCATTCCGTGGCCAGGCTGATCATCAGTGGCTGAAACAAAGCTTCCACAAGCTTCTGATTAACTTTACCTGGTGGGTGAATCGAAAAGATGCCGATGGTAATAGTGTGTTCCAAGGTGGCTTCCTTGGTCTGGATAATATTGGTATTTTTGACCGCACTGAATCGCCAGAGATGGGCGGCCGGCTCGAGCAGGCCGATGGCACCGCGTGGATGGCCTTCTACGCCCAGACCATGGTCAATATCGCTGTTGAGTTGGCACGAAGCGATGAAACGTATCGCGAATACATAGCCAAATTTATCAAGCACTATTTAAGAATCGCCCACGCGATGGTCAATCGCAATGCGAGTGAGAGCATGTGGGATGAAGAGGAAGGATTCTTTTATGATGTCCTCCGCAAAAGCGACGGTAGCTCAACTCGGCTGAAAGTCAGATCGATGGTCGGGCTGATTCCATTGTGCGCCGTACATGTGTTCGAGCAGGATGTCGTGGAACAATTTCCAGAAATTGGCGATTACTTGCAACACATGCGGGATAAATATCCAGACCAACACAGCTCTTTTCACGACATCAGGCTCAAGGGCTATGCCAACCGGCAAATGATGTCAGCCCTCGATGAGGCCAATCTTCGCCGCGTGCTGACGATCATGCTCGATCCTGATGAGTTTCTCAGTGACCATGGCATTCGCTCGATCTCGAAACGGCACGAACGGGACCCCTATCGCTTTGTCCACAATCAACAGGAGTACGTTGTCCAATACCTGCCAGCTGAGTCCGATTCAGGCCTGTACGGCGGCAACAGCAACTGGCGCGGGCCGATCTGGATGCCAATCAACTTCGCGATCATTCGCTCCTTGACTGTCTACTACACGTATTACGGCAACGACTTCAAGGTTGAATTCCCAACAGGCAGCGGCCAGATGGCGAATCTCTATGAGATTGCCGAGCAGCTCGCTCACAGGCTCGTTTCCATTTTCACACGCAATACTGAAGGTCTAAGACCCGTCTTTGGCAGCCAGCAGACCTTCCAGAACGACCCCAATTGGAAGGATTATCTCCTGTTTTATGAGTACTTCCATGGTGACAATGGGGCCGGCATTGGTGCCAGCCACCAGACGGGGTGGAGTGGCCTGGTGCTTAATTTGATTCACTACTTCGCCGCCAACACCCAGGAGAGTCGGTTGGCGACTGGCGGCAATACGGGACTCCTGCCTGTTGAGCGCTATGTTGTCGATTGAGGGAGAGGCGCGCATAGCTTTCGGTCGCCTGTGCCTCCGCCACCAGCCACCAGCCATCAGCCATCAGCTGAACAACCTGGTGGGACTAGACGGCTAGATCCCAGCCCCGGTTCCGCATGCCCAATGACGTTGTTGGATCATGCTTCGTCAGAAACTCACTGCCTGGCTTTGACGTGTCGTCGATACGGTCACTGACCATGCCTCTGCACACGCTGGAGAAGCAGAAAGAGGGGCGCATGCTCCTGCATGTGGGCATGAAGCCAGGTCGGAATCGAATCAGTATCCAGCATCACAACCGCTAGTTGGGGCGATCAAATGCGGAGCTGGACCACCGCCAACGCCACCATGGCCATCAAGGAGTCCGGGTCGGTTCAGTTCGGCTGACCCTGGCCGAGGCGCCAGTCCACCAAGGCCTTGACGTCGCTGAGCGAGTTGGGCGGCACGCGAAAGGGCAGGATCTTCATCGGGCTGCGTTCCGGACGGATCAGCCAGCCGAGGTCGGGCTGGGGGATCAGCACAAAGCCCCTGTAGCGCACGACGCTGCGTTCCTGAGCCGGCTGGGGCCTCCCCGGATGCTCAAGGGTGACGCGGCGATCGGCCGGTGCCATGGAAACGGAGCGCAAGGGGCTGGACGTTTCTAATCCGGGCTGAGCCGCTTAGCTCAGGGGCTCAGCAGTTCTTGATGGAGTGGTTAGATCCAGGCCATGAAATCCGGACATGGTGCAGGCGATCTTGCCAGGGGCGCAGCGCCTGCAGCATGCGGCGCCAATTCAATGACCAAAATGTGCTGCAGGCGAAAGAATTGTCGCTCAGGCTGCAGGCAGCAGTTCCGGTTCGTGGTATTGCACGAAGTTAGATTTGCGGGTCAGGCAGATCGGGCACACCCAGTCTTCGGGGATGGCCTCGAACGGGGTGCCGGGGGCGATGCCGGATTCGGGGTCGCCGATGGCCGGGTCGTAGATCATCGAGCAGACCTTGCAGATCCACTTGCCGGCCACCGCTGCGGGGGCCTGGCCAGCTGTGCCCTGGCCCTCCAAGGCCTCCAGGGCCACGGTGTAGCGCTCGGCGTGGTGCTGCTCGATCGGCGTCAGGAAGCCGAAGTTGCTGGCGGCCTTGCGGAAGATGCCGGCGTGTTCCTGGGATTCGCTGATCTGGTCCTTGAACTCCGCCTCGGCGCCGGCATCGCGGTCGGCGCGGGCTTGGGCGGCGAATTCCGGGTACATCGTTGTGTACTCGTAGGTTTCGCCCTCGATCGCCAGCTCCAGGCAGCGCTTGAGCAGCGCCTGCTTCTGCTCGTCGCTGAGGCTGGCCGCATCGCCGATCACCAGTTCTGGGTGCAGCAGGCGGAAGTGGGCAAAGGCGTGCTCGGTTTCCTGGGCGGCGGTGTCGCGGAACAGCTTGGCCAGCTCGGCGTTGCCGAGTTGCTTGGCCACGTCGGCGAAGAACAGATACTTGCGGTTGGCCATGCTCTCGCCGCCGAAGGCGGCCTCGAGATTGGCGCTGGTGCCGGGATTGGAGAGGTCCATGGGGGTTCGCTGGGGCAACGATGGGCCGATCTTACACGAAGTCGGAGTGACTATGAGTTAGCGGTGTCCGGGCGGCCTGCTTTGTGGCTGTCCCGTTGCCGATGATGCGTGGTCTCCCGGTTCAGGTGTAAGGAACGTGTGGATAGAGCTTCCCGCAAAACCGCAGCTGTCATTTCGGAGGCATGGGTCTCAGGGGTCGTGTGTCCGGGGCCCGGGGACTGTCCAGGGTTGCTCTGGCTATTCCGTTGCCCATGCCCCAGTTGCCCCGTTCCTAGCCGGCCGCGAATCTTCGTTTTCGCAACTCTCCAGCGGCGGCAGCGCCGCCGGT
>CAIKWV010000196.1 GCA_903831165.1 uncultured cyanobacterium | reverse complement strand
CGCTGGGCCGGCGAACTGTCCAAGCTCAAGGCCCTGCTCGCCAACCAGACCGTCGGTGTCTGAAACCGCCGCGGCGGATCACACCTGGATCTGGCAGGGCCATCGCATCCACTGGAGCCACAGCGGTGACCCCGCCTCCGGTGCCATCGCCCTGCTGATCCACGGTTTCGGTGCCAGTGCCGGCCCCTGGCGCCACAACCAACCCGTACTGGCCCAGCAGGCTGAGGTGTTCGCCCTCGATCTGCTGGGCTTCGGTGCAAGCGACAAGCCCAGGTCATGCCTGGCCGATGAGCCGCCCGAAGCTGGAGCCGTGCGCTACTGCTTCGATCTCTGGGCCCGGCAGGTGGTCGATTTTCTGGCCGAGGTGGCCCAGGTGGCTGGGCGACCGGTGCATCTGATCGGCAACTCGATCGGTGGCATGGTGGCCCTCGACGCCGCGGTGCTGCTGAGCGAGGCCGGCCGGCCGCCGGCCCAGGTGATTCTGATCGACTGCGCCCAGCGCACGCTGGATGAAAAACGGGTGGCCCAGTTGCCGCCGCTGGAACGGGCCACCAGGCCGGCGGTCAAGGCGCTGGTGCGGCAGCGCTGGCTGATCGCGCCCCTATTCCGCTTCCTGGCCCGGCCGGCCTTCATCCGCCAGGTGCTGCGCCAGGCCTATCCCAGCGGCAACAATGTCGATGACGCGCTGGTGGCGCTGCTGCATCGCCCCTCCACCGACCCCGGTGCCGTCGAGAGCTTCCGCGGCTTCGTCAACCTGTTCGAAGACCACCTGGCCCCCGATCTGCTGGCGCGGCTGCAGCTGCCGGTGCGCATGATCTGGGGCGCCGAGGATCCCTGGGAGGCGCCGGCCGAAGCCCGCCGCTGGCGCGACACCTACCCCTGCATCCAGGCCCTGGAGGTGCTGCCTGGCCTGGGGCACTGCCCCCATGACGAATCCCCCGAGGCCGTGAATCCGCTGCTGCTGAACTGGATCGGGGCCTGATCGGTCGGCGCTGCGGATTCTTGAACCAGCGAGCGGAGCCTGAATCACCGCCGCCGGGAAACTGCTGCCCGGGATGGGCCATGGTTCCCATTCCGGCGCCCTTCGTTACTGCGCAACCGGGATGCTCCTGCCAACGGTTGCCGAACAGCCGGCACCGGGTTCGGATCAACCGGCGCATCGCCCCTATGACCCTTCGCAGGTCACCGCGTTACGGCGTCAGTGCACCTGCGCCAGCACGAACGACAGCGGCAGATCGAGCAGCTTGCCGGCGGTGGGCACGTAGGCGCGATGGTTGAAGACGTCGTAGTCGTGGCGCTCGATCACATCGAGGATGCCCCGATACAGCCGCAGCGAAGTCCAGACCGGCCAGCGCGCATCGGCTGACAACCAGCGCACACCGGCTTCGGAGCGGGTGAACCAGGCCCGGGCCCGCTCCAGCTGAAACGACATCAGCGCCCGCCAGTTGTCGTTGAGGGTGCCGGCCAGCAGCTCAGCTTCGCTGTAGCCGAAGCGTCGCAGATCGTCCTGGGGCAGATAGATGCGGCCCCGCCCCCGGTCTTCGCCCACATCGCGCAGGATGTTGGTGAGCTGGTTGGCGATCCCCAGGGCCACCGCCGCCTCGGTCGGGTCGGGGCAGGCGCTCCAGGGGGCCGTGG
>CAIKWV010000195.1 GCA_903831165.1 uncultured cyanobacterium | reverse complement strand
GCCGAGGTGCGGGCCCGCACGGGCTCGACCTGCTTCGGGGGCGACGAGGACAGCCTGGCCTCGGTGGTGCTGGCGGGATTGCGGCAGCGGGGCCAGACCCTGGCGGTGGCCGAATCCTGCACCGGCGGCGGCCTGGGAGCCGCCCTGGCGGCGGTGCCTGGAGCCTCGGACGTGTTTCTCGGTGGCGTGATCGCCTACGCCAACGCCGTCAAGCAGCAGCTGCTGGGGGTGCCGGCCGAGCTGCTGCGGGAGCATGGCGCCGTCAGTGATCCGGTGGCCCGAGCCATGGCCGAGGGCGTCCAGCGCCTGACCGGCAGCACCTGGGCTCTGGCGGTCAGTGGCATCGCCGGACCGGGGGGCGGCAGTCCCGAAAAGCCTGTGGGTCTGGTGCACCTGGCCCTGGCCGGTCCGCGGGGGTGCACCAGCGAAGGCGTGCGCTTCGGGGCCAGCCGCGGCCGCAGCTGGATCCAGACCCTCAGCATCGGCGAGTCCCTGAACCGGCTGCGCCTGGCTCTGGACTGAGGGCCCAGGCCAGGGGATGGCCAGTTCTGGATCGGCTTGAGCTTCCCGGGCTCCGATGTTCGCTGCCCAACCTGTAGCGGGACCCCTCGAGCGGCTTGTCTCCCGCCGGCTGGCCATCCAGTGGTCAGCAGGTCTTGCTCAACGGAACCCACGGGATTCTGTTGAGCTTGGGGGGCCGCAGCAGGCTTTCCGGCAGTGGATGACCCAGAAAGCTCCGCCGAATCCGGATCGGTTGCCGCCAACGGTTGAACCCGATGACGAGCGCTCGCCAGACCGTTCGCAGCAGGCCCCGTCACGGAGTGAACGGGGTCCACACGTTCCCGTACGGGCTTTCCCCTGCTGAAGGCTTGAGCCCCGGCGGCTCCGCCGGTCGGCGCAGGCGCCCCCCTGGAACCTGCCAGCACTGCCAATGGCGGCGGGCACCAGCTGCGGCCCGAGTGGGTTCCTCGCTATGGGGGCGGCCTCGCCGGAACCGTGCCATTTCGCCGCTTCCACAGCGCCGGGACGGCGTTCGCCTTGTCCGTCCGTGCCGGTTGATCCCGGCGGTGATCGGCATCGCTGCAGCCCGGCGGCCGAACGATCACCAATGCTGACGGGTGGAGTTTTCCGCCTCCTGTCATAGGTTTTCAACAGGCCGATCAGGGTTTTCCCCGGTTTGCAGACCACAACTTCGTTGCGGTAACAGCACTTCCTGTTTCTTCTGGGGAAAACGGCCTCTCCCCTTGACCAGGTCGGCTCAGCCGGATCCATCGGCCGTCGCCGCCGGCAGCCTGCGCCTGAGGCCCTGTCCTGGCTCAGTTCCAGCCGCGGGTCCGATGCGACGGCGGCTCCGGCGGCCGCTTTGACGGGATGGGGGCCGCCGTGGGGTGATGGGGTCGACTTCGCCACGGATGCCGCTTGAGCCAGATCCCCGATCACTCCCCCCCGTTCGTCAGCGTCGAGAACCAGATGCCTCAGGACCTGTTTGAGGCCATGGCTGAGTTCATTCGCGTCCATCCCCAGTGGGATCAATACCGGCTGATGCAGGCGGCACTGGCCGGGTTCCTGTTCCAGCAGGGCTGCCAGGATCGCTCCGTGGCCCGCCATTACCTGGACGGTCTGTTCCGGCGTGAGCCCTCGGCCGCTCCCTCCTCCCCGTTCTCCTGAGGCCGTCCCGCCATGGCGTCGATCTCCCCCGGGCCGCGACTGGTGGTGCTCGATGGCTACACCAGCAACCCCGGCGATCTCGACGGGGAGCCCCTGGCGCGCCTCGGTCAGCTGACGGTCCATGACCGCACGCCGCCGGAGCTGGTGGCCAGCCGCATCGCCCAGGCCGATCTGGTGTTGACCAACAAGACCCGCATCGGGGCCGCCGATCTGGAGGCGGCTCCGGCGCTGCGGGGGCTCTGCATGCTGTCCACGGGCCATGACGTGGTGGATGGGGCCGCGGCGGCGGCCCGGGGCCTGCCGCTCTGCAACGTGCCGGAATACGGAACGATGTCCGTGGCCCAGGCCGTGTTCGCCCTGCTGCTGGAACTCACGAACCACACCGGTGCCCTGGCGGCCTCGGTGCGCCAGGGCCGCTGGTCGGCGGGCCCCGACTTCTGTTACTGGGATCAGCCGCTGGTGGAGCTGGCCGGTCAGACCCTGGGGGTGGTGGGCATGGGGCGGATCGGCGCCGTCGTCTCCCGCATCGCCGAGGCCTTCGGCATGCGGGTGCTGAGCCATCGCCGCACCCCGGATCCGGCGTCGGTGCACCTCGATCAGCTGCTGCAGGAGAGCGATGTGGTGAGCCTGCACTGCCCGCTCACCGCCGAGACCCATGGCCTGATCGACGCTGAACGGCTGCAGCGGATGAAGCCCGGCGCCCTGCTGATCAACACCGGCCGCGGCGCCCTGATCAACGAGGCCGATCTGGCGGCGGCCCTGGCCACGGGTCAGCTCGGCGGCGCCGGCCTGGATGTGCTCAGCCTGGAGCCGCCCCGGCCCGACCACCCGTTGCTGAGCGCCCCCAACTGTCTGATCACGCCCCATGTGGCCTGGGCCACCCGAGCGGCCCGCCAGCGGCTGATCGCCGTCAGCGCCTGCAATGTGGCGGCCCTGTTGGCGGGCCGGCCGATCCACGTGGTCAACGGGGTCTGAGGGCCGGCGGTTTTCGGTTCACTTCGCTCCACGCTGGTGTGGCGCTGAGCCGCCGGGCTGGGGAGGCGGTCGCTGGTCTGGAAGCCGTGCCGCCTGCTCCTAGGCTGGCTTTTCTCCCATTGCGCGGACTTTGTGAGCGCCGGCACCCTCTACGACAAGGTCTGGGAGCTCCACCGGGTTGCCGAGCTGCCCGGCGGTGCCACCCAGCTGTTCATCGGCCTGCACCTGATCCATGAGGTGACGAGCCCCCAGGCGTTCTCGGCCCTCAAGGACCTGGGCCTGAGCGTGCGCCACCCTGAGCGCACCGTGGCCACGGTGGATCACATCGTGCCCACCACCTCCCAGGCGCGGCCCTTCGCCGATCCCCTGGCCG
>CAIKWV010000194.1 GCA_903831165.1 uncultured cyanobacterium | reverse complement strand
TCGCCACCGGCCACCCGCGCCTGCAGCGCTGGATCAAGGGCAAGCAGCACCTGCTGGTGATCAACCGCCGCGACATGGTCAATGAGGCCGCCCGCCTGGCCTGGGATGGCTGGTTCCGGCTGCGGGGCCAGACCCCCTGGTGGTGCGACGCCAAGGTCGGTACCGGCGTCAAGCAGTTGCAGCAGGCTGCGATCCGCTCCGGCGCGGCCCTCAATGCCCGCCGGGCCGGCCGGGGCATGAAGCCAAGGCCGGTGCGGGCCCTGATGCTGGGCTTCCCCAACGTCGGCTAGTCGGCGCTGATCAATCGCCTGGTGCGCCAGAAGGTGGTGGACAGTGCTCGCCGGGCCGGCGTCACCCGCAGCCTGCGCTGGGTGCGGGTCGGCCAGGATCTGGACCTGCTCGATGCGCCCGGGGTGCTGCCGCCGCGGCTGGACGACCAGCTGGCGGCCCTGCGCCTGGCCCTGTGCGACGACATCGGTCAGGCGGCCTACGACGTCGAGCAGGTGGCCCTGGCCTTCGTGCGCCTGCTGGCTCTGCTGGAGCCGGTGGCGGCGGCGGGGGTGGCGCCGGGCCTGCTGGAGCGCCGCTACGGGTTGCCGGTGCCTGTCCTCGGCATCGGCGCCGACGACGGGGCGCTGGTGCGGGCCGGTGAGGCGCCCAGGCCGGATGCGGCCCACTGGCTGCTGGCTGCCGCCAGCCGTCATACCAGCGGCGACAGCCTGCGCATGGCCCAGCGCCTGCTCGACGACTACCGACGCGGCCTGCTGGGGCCGATTGCCCTGGAGCTGCCGTGATCCGGCGGCGATGCCAGCGGCGCAGAAGCAAGTCCGATCAGCTTTGACGGCCGATCAGGGTCAGGTGATAGGCCACGCGCTGCAGGATTTCGCCGCTGCGTGACACCGTCAGTTCCGCCTGCAGCTGGACGGACTTGCTGACGGCTTGGTTGCTGGCGACGCCGAAGGAATTCACACCCCAGCCAACATTGCTGAAGCCCGAGACAGCATTGAGGCTCAGATAGGGCACGGCTTCGTCGATGTTGAAGCTCTGGCCCTCGTTGAGGAGGCCTGCGGGCAGGGCAAGGTCAAGGGTCAGTGCGTCGAAGAACCAGCCCGTGGCCGCATTTTCGTTCACCCAGCCCGGAGATTGCAGATCGACGCTGACCACGCCCGACAACAGCACAACCTGCCTGCCATCAGGAAGTGGATAGTGGAGGGCATGGGTGGATCCAAACCGATCAGTCTGTGTTGGATCCAGCTGGCTGATCTGCATGGGCGATGCTCATTGGATTGAGATCCTAGGTGTGGGACAGGGCGGCACCGCTGGATGGTCCCTCAGCAGCAGGGCAGGCTCGATTGCAGGGCAATGATCGATCCTGCCTGTTGGATCGGGCGACCCTCCATGCCACCGGGTTTGTCAATCTGCAGGAACATTTGTTCGGTCGCGTAGCGCTCGTAGGCGTCCCTGTCGCTCCACACACCCACGATCAGCAGGCCCCCCTCCACTTCGGCCACCGAGCGGAACAGATAGCCCTCCGGCAGCCGCTGGTTGTTGTGCAGGGCGGCCATTTCCTGGTGGAACTGGCTGGCCGTTGCCCCGGGCCAGAAGTTGGCAACCATGTGCATCGGAATCGGTCCGGGGTCGGCGCAGATGACGGGCATCCTCGGGCCGGGCCCGCCCGCGCCGTCACCATCCCGGTTGCAGCCCTGTCAGGCGCCAGCCAGCAGCTGGTACCGGACAGCCAGGTGCGCGGCTCAGGCCTGTGCCACCGTCGTCCCGTGGCCGCCGTACAGGCTGAATCACCCACCGATCAGCCTTCTGTCCAGTTCTGAACGGACCGCAGCTTTGATCTGTGGTGCAATGTCAACACCTTGGGTTTGCCATGGGCTGCCTTGCACAGCGCTGGCGACCATGGTCGCTGATCGTTCCTGCCGGCCTTCTCTTCGTTCTGTCGCAGCCCGCCGGGGCGCTTCCGCCCGCTGCGGTTCGTCAGGCTCCGGTGTACAGCGGCCTGCTGCGTGATCTGGGCGGCATCCTCCAGGATCTCGAGCACTTCGACACGCTGCTGGAAGCCCCTGCCGGGGATCAGGGCCGGGGGGCTCAAGCGCTGCAGTTGCCGGCTCCTGCGGCCCTGGCGATTCCCCAGGGTGATGGGCCCCTCAGGGTGCGTGAGCGCGTCCGCCTCAGCCTGCCGCAGGCCCTGGCCCTGGCGGTCAGCAACGATCCCAGCCTGGCCCAGAGTGGGGCTGAGGTGGAGCAGCAGCGGGCTCTGGTGCGCTCCGCGTGGGGCCGCTATGCCCCGACCCTGAATCTGGCGATGTCGGGGTTTGGCAGTCAGAACCAGATGTTTGAAAAAGCCCTGGTGGGTAATGCCTCCATTTATGACCCGAGTTCACCTTTCTTTGTTAATAGTGGGAGCTGGAAGTCGGACCTTTTCTCTAGTTTTGGTGGTCTGGTCAGTCTGAGTGAGAACTATGTGCTGCTTGACTTTGTTCGAGGCCCTGCCCTCGCCAAGGCCAAGGACCGGTTGGAGGTCAGCAGCCAGAACTACGCCGATCGGCTCCGGCAGCTGCAGCTCGATATCAGCGAGACCTACTACAACATCCAGCTGTCTCAGCTGCGCAAGCGCATCCGCGAGGCCCAGGTGTTCAATGACCGGGCCGTGCGAGACCAGGCCAAGGCGCTCCTGGTCAACGGGCTGGTGCCGCGGGTCGATTGGCTCAGGGCCGAGGCGGCGCTGCAGCAGGGGCGTTTCCAGTTGGCCCAGGTGGAGGCCGATCTGCTCAGCCAGGAGCGCCAGCTGAGCAACCAGGTGAACGTGCCCTTTGATGTCACCCTGCTGGCCACGGAGCCGGTGCAATTGCAACCTCCCTGGCCGATGGATCTGGCCCGCACCCTCAGCGTGGGTTTTCAGCAGAATCCCCAGCTCCTGGCCCTGGAGGCGGCCCGATCAGCGTTGCTGAGGCAAGCTGATGAGCAGGCGGCTTCGTTGTTGCCCAGCCTCAGTGTGTTTGTCTCCCTGGGTATCGGCCAGAACAACCAGACTGAGTCGAATCGCAGCAATACCGGCTGCTGTGGTGTGGCGGTGATCCCCGAAACCTACAACAGCAATTATGGCTGGGCGGCCGGATTGCGTCTCAACTGGTTGTTGATGGATGGCGGTGTCAGCCGCGGTCAGGCCGAGGCCAGCCGGGCGGCGGCCAGCAGCGTTGCCCAACAACAGGCGCAGCAGCGCAATGGCATTCGTCAGCGGCTGGAGCAGGCCTTCTTTCATCACCAGGCCTCGCTCACCCAGGTGATCGCCGCCAGGGCGTCGCTGAGGGCGGCGCGGGAAGCCTTCCGGGATATGCGGGCTCGCTATCAACTGGGCCTGGCTGATTACACCGATGTCAGTGACACGATCGTCAGCCTCACCCGGGCGATGGAGGACAAGGCCATGGCGATCACGATGGCGAACCTCAGTTATGCCCGCATGCTGCGGGAGCTGCTGCCGGTGCCCACCAGCCCCGAGCAGCCTGTGCTGCTGCCGATCACCCTGCCGCAGCAGACTGCGCAATCCGTCGCCGCTCCATGAAGCTCTTCACGGTGGTGTAAACGGCGGGCACGATCAACAGGCTGGTCAGGGTGGAGACCAGCAGGCCGCCGAAGATCACGGCCCCCAGGGAACGTTGGCTGATCTGGCTGGCACCGGTGGCGATCACCAGCGGGAAGAAGCCCGACAGGGCAGCGCTGCTGGTCATCAGAATCGGTCGAAAGCGTGAGCGGGTGGCGGCCAGGGCCGCCTGAGCGGGGGCCATGCCCTGCTGCAGGTTCGTGTTGGCCAGGCTGACGATCAGGATGCCGTTCTTGGCCGCCAGACCCACCAGGGTCAGCAGACCCACCTGGGCAAAGATGTTGTTATCCAGCCCCCGGGCCAGCAGGAACAGGATGCCGCCGAGAATGCCCAGCGGCACCGTGGCCAGGGTGATCAGCGGATCGATGTAGCTGCCGTACTGGGCCGCCAGCACCAGGAACGCCACCACCACCCCCAGCCCGAAGACCAGGGCTGTCTGGGAGCCGATGGCGGCCTGGGCCCGCGATAGTCCCGAGAAGGCCATGCCGATCTGGGGCACATTGAGCTGTCCGAAAGAAGTGGCGAGCTGCTGCAGGCCGCCGCTGCTGCTCTTGCCGGGGGCGGTGTCGCCCTGAATCAGAATGGAGCGATTGAGGTTGAAGTGATTGATCACCGGCGGTGCGCTGTCCAGTTTCAGGCTGGCGATGTTGCCCAGCGGGATCTGCTGGCCGCGGCGATTGGTCACGTAATAGCCGGAGAGGTCCGTGGGCTGGCTGCGCGTATCCCCTTCGGCCTGCACATAAACCTGCCGGTATTGAATGCCCTCGTAGGTGGGGTTGACAAAGCTACCGCCGAGCAGGGTTCCGACTGTTTCAGCGGCCTGGCTGTAGTCGATGTCCAGCGAGGCCAGGCGTTCCCGATCCATCTCCAAACGCCAGACCGGGGCATCGCTGATGAACTGGGTGTAGAGGCTGGAGTAAAGGCCCGAGCTTTTGGCCTTGTTGATCAGCTGCTGGGCCAGCCCCAGCAGGTTGCTGAAGGAGATCTGGCCACCACTGAGATCATTGAATTGAAATTGGAGTCCCCCCTGGGCGCTGTAGCCATTCACCGCAGGTGGCATCTGGGCATTGACTTTGGCGCTCGTAATCTTGGAGAATTCTTTGTTCAGCTCCGCGACCAGGTATTGGGCTGAGAGTTTTACGCCGGGCCGCTGATCAATCGGCAGCAGGCCGGCATGGAAGGTGGCCTGATAGGGGGTGGATCCATTGAAGCCAACGCCTGAAATCAGCTGACCGGAGGTGATGATCGGATACTTGCTGAGAATGGTCTGCACCTGCTGGCTGACATCCCGGGTGGCTTGCAGTGAGGCCCGGGCCGGCAACTGGATGATGCCCATGATGTAGTCCTGATCTTCCGTCGGCACGAACCCTGAGGGCACCACGGTGAACAGCACACCCGTCAGCAGGGTGGCCAGCACCAGGCCGGCGGAAACGATGCGGTGCTTCTGCAGCAGCCGGTTCAGCAGGGCCTGGTGGCCTCTCGCGGTCCGGGCCAGCAGCCGGTTGAAGGCGGCAAAGATCTGGGGCAATCGGGCGCCGACCAGGCAGGCGACCACGGCAAAGCCCAGCCCCGTGACCCAGCCGCTGCGCCAGAAGCCGTAGCCACCCAGCAGCAGCGGCAGGACCAGGCTGTAGGTGCGGGCGGAAACCTGGGGCGGATTGCCGGAAAGCAGCATCGCCGACTGCAGCGGTTTGCCGGTGAGGGCATTGAAGGTGGAGATCACCAGGGCGAAGACGATCGTCAGCGCGAATTGGCGGTAGATCACCCCGGTTGGTCCTGGGAAGAAGGTCACCGGCAGGAAGATCGCCAGCAACACCAGGGCGGTGGCGATGATCGGCCCGGCCAGCCCCTGCATCGCCTCGGAGGCCGCGCTCAAGGCCGGTCGCCCCGCTTCGATCCGTTCGGATACGGCCTCCACCACCACAATGGCGTCATCCACCACCAGGCCGGTGGCCAGAATGATGCCCAGCAAGGTCAGTTCGTTCAGCGAAAATCCGGCCAGGCTCAGAAAGGTCATCGCCCCCAGCAGTGAAATCGGCATGGCCAGGGTGGGTACCAGGGTGGCACGCCAATCCTGTAGAAACAGGAAGATGATCAGCAGCACCAGTACCAGCGCGTCGGCGAGAGCTACTTTGGTGTTATTGACCGACGCATTCACATAGTCGGCGGTGTTGTAGACTTTTTTTAGCTCGATTCCTTCAGGTAGGGTTTTCTGGAACTGGTTGATCACCGCCTGGGCTGCCGCTGATGTGGTCAGGGCATTGGCTGAAGGCAGGGGCACCACCCCAAAGGCCACCGAGGGCTTGCCGTTGCTGACATTGAGGGCGTAGGTGTTGTAGTTCTGCATGCCATATTCGGCATGGCCAATATCGCTGAGATGAATTAGTGTGCCATCGGGGGCACGGGCAATTGGTAGGTTGTTGAGGGCGTCAACATTTTCCAGATTGCCCTTGATCACGATTGGATAGCCGGTGCCTGCGGGATGCAGGGCGGGCAGGTTGCCGAGGGATCCACCGACCTGCACAATGTTGTTCTCCCGCAGGGCCCTAGTCACCATCTGGGGCGAAAGGTTGTAGCGGGCCAACCGGAATGGATTGAGCCAGAGCCGATAGGCCGGCGGCGCGCTGCCCAGCACCACCACCTGACCCACCCCATCGGCGCGACTGAGGGGGTAGACGAGTTTGTCTTGGGCCAGGCCGTTGAGATAGGTGGTGGCATAGTTGCCATTGGCCGAGGTGATGGCATAGATCAACAGATAAGTGCTTGATGTGGCCTGAACGGTCACGCCCTGTTTGTTGACGGGGTCCGGTAGCTGGGCGAGGGCGGTCTGGACCCGGTTCAGGACATTGGTCTCGGCGCCGTTGATATCGGTGCCGGCCTTGAAGAAGACATTGATGACGCAATTGCCGTCGTTATCACTGTTGGAGGAGATGTAATCCATTCCCGGTACGCCGTTGATCTGCTCCTCCAGCGGCGCCGTCACGGTTTTCTCGATCGTGATCGCATCGGCACCGGGAAAGGTGGTGGTCACCAGCACGGTCGGCGGCCCGATGTTGGGCAGGGCTTCGATCGGCAGGCTCATGAACGAGATGCTGCCCATCAGCAGGATCAGGATGCTGCAGACCGAACTGAGGACAGGCCGGCGAATGAAGGCATCGGCCAGGCTCACTGTCCAGCCCTCGCGGCCGCAACGGTGGCCCCATTGTTGAGTTCAGCAAGGTTGCCGACCACCACCGTGTCGCCCGCCTCGAGGCCTGAGAGCACCGGAAAATGGCCGTTCTGGGGCAGTCCCAGCTGCACCGGCCGCTGTTCCAGTTTGTAGCGCCCTTGGCCCTGGGGTTGGGCCACAAAAACGAAGCTCTGCCCCGCCTGCAGTTGGGTGGCGGTGGCCGGAATCGTGGTCTGGGTGCGCTGGCCAAACTCCAGGATGGCCTCCACCCTCTGGTTGTGGCGCAGCACGCCGCTCGGGTTGTCGAGGGTGGCCCGCACCAGCACGGTCTGGCGCTGTTCATCCAGCTCGGGGGCGACGAAGGTGACCAGTGCCCGGCCCAGTTCGGAGGTCAGACCCGGGGCCTTGACCTGCACCCGTTGCCCGAGCCGCAGGCGGTGGCCCAGGGCGGCCGGTACGTCGATGGAGATCCAGATCCGTCGGTTATCCACCAGCTTGGTCACGGCTGTGCCTGCCGTGACGTAATCGCCGAGTTTGTTGTTGATGGCTCCCAGCTGTCCATCAATCGGCGCCCGGACGTATTTGTAGGCCAGTGTGGCTTTTCGGGAGCGGAAGATCTCCTGGGTCTGCTTTGCCGTGGCAACGTAATCGGCGCTTTCCTTATTGGAAACAGCCCCTGAAAAGTTGGCGCCCACGAAGCGCAGGGCATTGAGCCTGGCATTTTCGGCCACGGCCTGGTCCGCCCTGGCCTGGGATTCCAGCGGCAGCTGGTCCAGGGTGTACAGCAGGGTGCCCGCCTTGACGAGCTGCCCTTCCCGCATCGGCATCGCCACGATCCGTCCGTCAATCTCCGGGCTCATCGGGATCTCATGGATCGCCGTCACGGTGGATTGATAGGTGACCGTGTTGGGCAGGTTCTGTTGCCGGGCTTGAACAAGCTGGACCTGCTTTAGCGGCGTGGTGGCCACGGCCGCCGGCCGGCATCCGCTGGCCCCTGCCGAAACCACAACCAGGCAGCTCAGGACGGCCGCCGCCGGCCGCCGATCAGCTGTTCTGGGTTTCAACAACGGTGATCTGCGGTTGACCGAGTTTATGCAGCTTGGTTTGACGTCCCAGTCTGTCAAATGCGGCTTTGTGCCATTGCTGACGGCCTTGTTCTGGCCCACGTCCGACGTACACGGAACGGCCCAAGCCCCTCGCAGGCTTTCCCCTTGGTCTGTCGAGACCGCTGTCTCCCCTGGCCCTGCGGTCATCCGGTCGGGATGTCGTGCCAGCGGTTGTCCCTAGGATCGGCTCCATGATTTGGCGGTCCTTGCTCCCGCCATTGGTTTGCCTTGCCCTGCGTCCTGCCCCAGCCTGCCAAATCGCCCCGTCCCAGTCCTGGCTTCAGCGGGCTGCTTCGCCCCGTCGTTCTCTGGGACTGGCCATGAGCAACTTCGGCGAAGGAGAGGGTGAACTGCTGACGCTCCACTACCCCAGGCCGCTGCCGATGCGGCTGGATCGCTGGCTGGTGGCCCAGCGCCCGGAGCAGAGCCGCGCCCGCATCCAGAAGTTCATCGATGCCGGCTATGTGCGGGTCAATGGCAGCACCGGTCGCGCCAAGACGCCCCTGCGCACCACTGACAGGGTCGAGCTGTGGATGCCGCCGCCGGAGCCGCTGCCCTATCTGCTGGCCCAGGCCATGTCCCTGGACGTGCTCTACGAGGACGAACATCTGATCGTGCTCAACAAGCCCGCCGGCCTCACGGTGCACCCGGCCCCGGGCAACAAGGATGGAACGCTGGTCAATGGTCTGCTGCATCACTGCCCCGACCTGCCCGGCATCGGCGGCGAGATGCGCCCCGGCATCGTGCATCGGCTCGACAAGGACACGACCGGCTGCATCGTCGTGGCCAAGAGCCAGGAGGCGCTGGTCAAGTTGCAGGTGCAGATCCAGAAGCGCATCGCGTCCCGCGAC
>CAIKWV010000193.1 GCA_903831165.1 uncultured cyanobacterium | reverse complement strand
CGGCAGCCGCGTCATCCTATGGGGCTTGAATGGCCATCCAAGATGCCGGGGGGCCTGGAGCAGTGCCTTCCCGCCCGGATTGAAACGTTTCAGTCACGTTTGCCCTTGGACCCGACCCTTGATCTTCAGCCCCTCTGGCTCTCGCAGCGGGCGGAATCCAGCCTCCTGCCAGCCTTGGAGGATCCCTGGGGGCCGCTGCATCGGCCTGACTGGGCCGCCCGGGGCCTGATCATCTGGCCCCGGGGCAGCCAGGAGCTGCGCTTGATGCTCAGGCTGCTCTGCCCGGAGCCCTGGCGCACCCTGGGTCCCGGGCGGGCGGTGGCGCGGCTGTGCCTGCGCTGGTGGGCCGAGGCGATGGAGCTACGGGTCGATGGCCGGCCGGTCCATGGTGGCGATCTGTTCGACACCGCCTGCCGTTGGCCCCTGCCCGAGCGCTGGTGGGCCGGCGAGCCCCTGGAGCTCGAGCTGGGCCTGCGCAGTCCCTGCCATGACGACGGTGCCCTGATCCACAGCCGCCTGGAGCTTGAACCGCGGGATCCCGCCGACCCTGACGGTCTGCTGGCCCCCACCCTGGAGGCCCTGGCCTGTCTGCGACGGCAACGGGGCGTACCCGTAGAGGTGGGCGGCGGATCGGTGCAGGTGCTGGGCCATGCCCATCTCGATCTCGCCTGGCTCTGGCCGGTGGCCGACACCTGGCGGGCCGCCGAGCGCACCTTCAGTTCCGCCCTGGCGTTGATGGAGCGCTTCCCCCAGCTCCATTTCGGCCATTCCACCCCGGCCCTCTATGCCTGGCTGGAGCGCCAGCGGCCGGCCCTGTTCCAGCGGATCCGCGCGGCGATGCGGGCGGGCCGCTGGGAGCCGCTCAATGGCCCTTGGGTCGAGAGCGACTGCGTGCTGATCGACACCGCCTCGCTGCTGAGGCAGTTTCAGGAGGGGCAGCACTACAGCCGGCGGAGCTTCCCGGAGTGGGATCACAACCTGGCCTGGCTGCCCGACAGCTTCGGCTTCGCGGCGGGTCTGCCGGCTGTGGCGGCGGCCACCGGCGTGGGCTGGTTCTGCACCCACAAGCTGGCCTGGAACGCCACCAATCCCTTCCCCCATCGCCTGTTCCGCTGGCGCAGCCGCTGCGGCAGCGAGGTGCTGGCCCTGATGACGGCGCCGATCGGCACCGATGGCGATCCGCTGCCGATCGAGACCTACCGGCTCGACTGGCAGCGGGCCACCGGCCTCGGCGAGGCCCTCTGGCTGCCGGGCGTCGGCGATCACGGCGGCGGCCCCACCGCCGAGCTGCTGGAGCAGCTGGCTCTCTGGCAGCAGCAACCCCAGGCGGTGCCCCAGCGCCACGGCAGCCTGCGCGCCTATCTCGAGCGCCTGGAGCCCCTGGCGCCCCAGCTGCCGGTCTGGCGGGATGAGCTGTATCTGGAGTTGCATCGGGGCTGTGCCACCAGCCGGCCGGATCAGAAGCGCCACAACCGCACCCTGGAGCGCCTGCTGCGCGAGGCGGAGCTGGCCCGCTCCCTGGTGCTGTCCTGGGGTGGGGGCGCCGGGGCTCGGGGCACCGGGGCGGGGGCTGGTGGAGCGGAGGCAGGCCGAGCGGCCGATTCGGCGATCGACTGGCAGCCGCTGCTGTTCCAGCAGTTCCACGACATCTTGCCGGGCACCTCGATTCCGGAGGTGTTCGAGCAGGCCGAGCCCCAGTGGCGCTCCGCCCGTCGCCGCAGCCGCAGCCAGCGGGACCGGGATCTGCAGGCCCTGCTGGCGCCGAACCTGGCCGAAGGCGGCCTCCTCAGCCCCGGGAGCGGCCAACCGATCGGTGTCAGGGGCAGCGATCCGGCCGTCGATCCGTGTATCGATCCGGCCGTGGATCAGCTCCGCGATCCGGGACAGGAGCCGCATCGAGCCGCGCCCGCGGAGCGGATCTGGTGGCTGGCCCAGTTGCAGCCTTTGCCCGCTGCTGTCCGCAGCCTGCGACTGCCCCCGGGTGCCTGGAGCCTGATCCAGGCCGATGGCCAGGAGACGGAGCTGCCGGCCCAGGCCGCCGCTGAAGGAGGCGTCTGGATCGCGCTGCCGCTGCCCGCCGGCGTGGCGGTTCTGGCCCTGCGCCGCCGTTGCAGCCGCCTGTCCCAGGGCGCAGCCCGTCCGCCGGCCCTGCCCCCCGTTCAGCGAGCGACCGTGCTGCCGAACGTCGGGGAGGCTCAGCCTGCCGCCGCCGCCGAGGCGCCTTCGGCTCCGTCAGCCCGTCCCCCTGCCGTGGCGTCCGGTTCCGCAGAACAGCCCTGGCCAGCGGACCAGCCCCCACAGCAATCGCAACCGCTGCAACCGGTGGCGGTCTGTGCCGCCGAGCCACTCGCTCCCGATCGCTGGCGCCTGGGCAATGGCCTGATCGAGGCGGAGATCGGGCCAGCCGGCTTGGAGCAGCTGGTGGCGGCCACGGGCGTCGGCGCGGGGCAACCCCTGCTGGCGGCACCGCTGCGCTGGCAGCGCTGGGCCGATCGCGGCGAGTT
>CAIKWV010000192.1 GCA_903831165.1 uncultured cyanobacterium | reverse complement strand
GTCCCTTCCCTTCATCGCCACGGGACCGGATGGCCCCCTGCACATCGAAACCAGCCTGGAGCGCCGCAGCTTTGAGGCCCTCTGCCCGGATCTGCTGGATCGGCTGCTGCGGCCGGTGCAGCGGGCCCTGCGCGATTCGGGCCTGACGGCCGATGACATCGACGACGTGGTGCTGGTGGGGGGCTCCACCCGGATGCCGATGGTGCAGGAGATGGTGCGCACCTTGATACCGCGTGAACCCTGCCAGTCGGTCAACCCCGACGAGGTGGTGGCAATTGGCGCGGCGGTGCAGGCCGGCATCCTCACCGGCGAACTGCGGGATCTGATGCTCAATGACGTCACGCCCCTCTCCCTCGGTCTGGAGACGATCGGCGGCGTGATGAAGGTGCTGATTCCGCGCAACACCCCGATTCCGGTGCGCAAATCCGACTTGTTCAGCACCTCGGAAGCCAATCAGAACTCGGTGGAGATCCATGTGCTGCAGGGGGAGCGGCAGATGAGCGAAGGCAATAAGTCGCTCGGCCGCTTCCGCCTCTCCGGCATCCCGCCGGCGCCCCGCGGCGTCCCCCAGGTGCAGGTGTCCTTCGACATCGACGCCAACGGCCTGCTGCAGGTTTCGGCCACCGACCGCACCACCGGGCGTCAGCAGAGCGTGTCGATTCAGGGGGGATCCAACCTCAGCGAACAGGAGATCGCCGCCCTGCTGGCCGAAGCCGAGCTCAAGGCGGTGGAGGATCGCCGCAAACGCTCTGCAATCGACCGCCGCAACAAGGCCCAGACCCTGGTGGCCCAGGCCGAACGGCGGCTGCGCGATGCGGCCCTGGAGCTGGGGCCCTACGGCGCCGAGCGGCAGCAGCGGTCGGTGGAGATGGCCGTGCGCGAGGTGCAGGATCTGCTGGCGGCCGACGATGCCGCCGAACTTGAGCTGGCGGTCAGCCAGCTGCAGGAGGCCCTGTTCGGCCTCAACCGGCGGCTGATGAGCGAACGCCGGGCCGAAACCGGTCCCCTGCAGGGTCTCAAGAACACCCTCGGTTCGCTCAAGGACGAACTGTTCGCCGACGATGACTGGGACGACTGGGATCGGGGCGGTCGGGGCGATCCCTGGTCCACGCCCTCCCGTACCGGCGGCTATGGCGTCGGTGGTAGCTACGGCGCCGGTGGCTTCAGCGGTGGGGGCTCCGGCGGGCTGGGCGGTGGTGGGCTGGGCGGTGGCAGCATCGGCTCGGGCCGTTTCAGCGGTGGCGGCCTCGACAGCGGCAGCTATGGCTCCGGCGGCTCGGGTTCGGGGGGCTCCGGCTGGGGCGGCAGCAGCCGAGACTCCGCGGCCGCGTTACGGGAGGACGAGCGCCGTGACTGGGCCGAAAGGCCGCGCTCCTGGCGCGAGCCCGCCGATCGTGACGATGACAGTTTTGATCGCGGCGCCCGAGAGCGGGGCCCGCTCGCCTGGGAGTCAGGGGATCAGCCGCCTGCCGCCTGGGGGCGGGAGATGGGGCTGAACGGGCCTGAAGCTGGGGAGCGGCGGCCACGCCGCGAGGGTGATCAGGGCCCTGGTTTCGGCGCAGCGGCCGAAGCGGCTGATCGGCCCCGCCGCCGCCAGCGGGACCTGCATGATGATCCCTGGTCCGACGGCTGATTTCCGTGAGCCCTCGTCCCAGTCCCGATCCCCTGGCCATGGGTAGCGCCGACCACTGGCAGGTGCTCGGCCTTGAACCGGGGGCCGACGCCGACCAGCTCAAGCGGGCTTTCCGCCAGCAGGCGCGCCTGTGGCATCCCGATCTCAATGACAACGATCCGGGCGCTGAGGAACGGTTCAAGCGGCTCAATGAGGCCTATGCGGTGCTCTCCGACCCCAGCCGACGCCGGGCCTGGGAAGCGGGGGAGGATTCAGGCAGCTCGATGGCGGACGCCGCCGATCGGGATCCTTACGTCCGTGGCTTCCCTGCGTTCGAGGACTACCTGGCCCACCTGTTTGGCCAGCGCCGCCCCGGCCAGGACTGGGATGACGACGCCCCAGCCCCGCACGCCGATGACGAACACAGCGGCCCAGAGCCGCCTGCATCGGGATCTGGCGGCGCTTCCCCCTGGCCCCGATCCGGCTCCAGCGGGCCGGAGGCGGCGGCGGGTTCAGCGGATGCTGCGGCATCCGCTGGGTCCTGGCCCCAGCAGCCTGCGGCGGGTCGTGTCGCCACCGCCTCGCCGTCGCCACCGCCGGTGCGGGCCAGCACCGATGAGGAAAGCCTGGTGGAGCTGACGCCCGAGCAGGCCCTCCGTGGCGAGCGGCTGGAAATGGAGCTGCGCGATGGCACGCTGGTCGAGGTCTGGACGCCGCCCCTGGCCGGTGATGGTTGGCGGCTGTGCCTCCATGGCGTCGCCCCCGGCGGCGGTGACCACTTTCTGCAGTTGCGGGTCCGCACGGCCGAGGGACTGCGCATCGATGGTCTGCGGGTCCTGTACAAGTTGGAGCTCTCGCCGGCCGATGCGGCCCTCGGCGCCCAGGTGGTGGTGCCCACCCTCGCGGGACCGGTGCGGCTGCGTGTGCCGGCGGGTTCCTCCAGTGGCCGCCTGCTGCGCCTGCGGGGTAGAGGACAGGAACTGGCTGAGCGGCGCGGCGATCAGCTGGTGGAGATCAGGATCGTGATCGACGACGGGCTTGGGGACGATGAACTGGCCCTGTACCGGCGCCTGCGGGAGCTGGAGGCGGAGCGGCGCCAGGAAGCCGCCGGCGGATGAGACACTGGCCCCGTTGCAGAGACGCCAATCGTGCCCCCGAGAGAGTCCGCCTTCGGGCCGGTGCATGTGCTCCTGTTCGACGCAGGCAGTGATCAGGAGGGGATTCACTCCCTTGAGCTGAATGGCCGCACCGTGGTGCTTATGTTCGAGGATCCCGATGATGCCGAGCGCTATGCGCTGCTGCTGGAAGCCCAGGATTTTCCAGTCCCGACGGTGGAGGTGATCGACCGCGAGGAGCTGGAGCAGTTCTGCCGGGATGCGGGCTACGAGGGCCGCTTCGTGCCGGCGGGCTTCCTGCCCAGCAGCGATGAGGAGCGGCTGTTGATCGCCCCGCCCGAGCGCAACATGGATGTGAGCACCTGGAAGGAGCAGGCCGAAGCCGCGGGCCTGTCTCCCGATCAGGCCGCCGCTGGCGCCGGGGACAGCGGCAGCCCCGATCCCGAGCTGGAGGCCTTTCGCCGCCGGCTGGAGGGGCTGCTGTGAGCACCGGCGATCGAACCGAGAGCACCGGCCAGGCCCATGGGGCTGCCGCGCCGCTGCAGACGGCGGATGGCCTGCAGGTTCAGCCCGCCCAGAGCCAGGCCGACGCGCTCGATGAGCCCCTGGCCAGCCTCACCGGCAGCCAGCTCTGGAGCCGGGGCCATCTGCTGACGGAACAGGCCAATGCCCTGAGCGAAAACCTCGACCGGCTTGAGACCGCGGCCCTGGTGGAGCTGTTCTGCGAGAACGACCGCCGCCCCCAGGAGGCCGTGGCCGCTGCCGCCCCCCAACTGGCTGAAGCCGTGGATGCGATTGCGGCCCGCTTGGCTCGCGGGGGCCGCCTGTTCTATCTGGGGGCGGGCACCTCGGGCCGGCTCGGTGTGCTGGACGCGGCGGAATGTCCGCCGACGTTCTGCTCGCCGCCCCAGCTGGTGCAGGGCGTTCTGGCCGGCGGCGCCGCCGCCCTGCTGCGCAGCTCCGAGGGCCTGGAGGATCTGTTTGAGGCCGGGCCTGCCGATCTGCAGGAGCGGGGCTTCGGTGCGGATGACTGCCTGGTCGGGATCGCCGCCGGCGGCACCACCCCCTATGTGCTGGGGGGCCTGAGCCACGCCAAGGCCATCGGCGCCCTGGCGATCGCCATGGCCTGTGTGCCGGCCGAGCAGGTCGCCATGCCCTGCGACATCGACATTCGGTTGCTGACCGGCCCCGAGCTGCTGACCGGCTCCACCCGGCTCAAGGCCGGCACCGCCACCAAGATGGCGCTCAACATCCTCTCGACCGGCGTCATGGTGCGCCTGGGCAAGGTCTACGGCAACCGCATGGTCGATGTGGCGGTCACCAACGCCAAGCTGGAGGACCGGGCCCTGCGCATCCTGTCGGACATCGCCGGTCTGAGCCGCCAGCGCGGCAGCGAGCTGTTGCAGCAGTCCCAGGGTTCGGTGCGGCTGGCCCTGTTGATGGCCGCCAGCGGCCTGGAGCTGGACGCGGCCCAGGCGGCGATGGCCGAACACGGACCGGGACTGCGTACAGCCCTGGAGGCGCTGGGGGCTCAGTTGCCGGCGGCGTCCGCGGCCCCCTGATAAGCCCCCCAGTAGGGAGCCGTGAACAGGTCCGTGCGCTGCCGGGTGGCGGCGGGCACCGCCGAGGCCGGGGTCATCAGGGCATGGCGCAGGGCGTGGTGGGCGCTGCTGGGAGGCCGCATCGCCCCCACCCGTTCCGCCGCCAGCCGCACGATCTGCTGCGCCAGGGTCGCATTGGTGCGCAGGTTGTCGAGCACCATGTCGATGGTGACGGAGGCGTGCTCCTGATGCCAGCAGTCGAAGTCGGTGACCATGGCGAGGGTGGCGTAGGCCATCTCCGCCTCCCGGGCCAGC
>CAIKWV010000191.1 GCA_903831165.1 uncultured cyanobacterium | reverse complement strand
ATGATCAGCACCGAGCGCACCGTCAGGGTGCTGCTGGCGTTGGGATGGATGAATCCCAGGAGCTCACTCACCCGCCGGTCGGCATCCGCCAGGATCGGGTAGTCAACCGTGGTGTTCTGGATGTCGTTGATGTCGCCGATCCAACCGCGATGGCTCTCGGCCGAATCCACACTCAGGGCGATCGTCTTGACGTTGCGCTGCTCCCACTCGGGGCGCAGCCGGGCAACTTCGCCCAGTTCGGTGGTGCAGACCGGCGTGTAGTCGGCCGGGTGGGAGAACAGCACCACCCAGCTGTCGCCGGCAAAGCTGTAGAGGCTGATCGGCCCGAGCTGGGAGTCCTGGCTGAAATCAGGGACCGTGTCACCGAGTTGCAGGGTCATGGAACGGGCGGGCAAAAGACGATGTCCCCACCCTCACCCGCTGCCCCCCTGGGGCGATGTGGCTGACACCAGCCAAGGATGTTCCTGGCGATACAGCCGCGCCCCAGCGCCCCTCAGTCCCGGTAATGGGCATCGACCCAGCAGCGCGGCAGGGCTTCACCGGAGGGGAAGGTGAGCTCGGCCTTGTTGAAGTGATGGGGATCCTGCAGCTCTTCGCCGTTGTGCATGCGGGCCTTGACCGCCGGAGCGAAGGGGTCGACCAGCTGCTTGAGATCGAGCACTTCGACCACAGCACCTTCGGTTTCGTGCTGGTGGAGGGTGAGAAACATGGGGTTCTCCGCCGGGGTATGGATCCAGTCTGAAGCCGTGGTTGGGGCCTGAATCAGCCCCGCTGCAGGGCTTAACAGTGGCGCCGAAGAGTGGCACCGAAGATTGGCGCCGAAGAGTGGCCCATCGGCCCGTGCAGCCCGCCCATCGGGACGCTGGCTTCGGTAACAGTTCGCCAGAGGATGAACACCGGTGCTGACGGCGCGAAGCGGCGGGTGTAGATCCAGGGAATCCCGATCCACGTTCGCACCGTCAAAGGCGCCATGGCCCATCACCAGATCCTGATCGTCGGCGGCGGCGCCGCCGGGCTCACGGCCGCCAGCCAGCTCAAGCGGGCCCGGCCCCAGCTGGAGATCGCCATCCTCGAGCCCGCCAGCGACCACTACTACCAACCGGGCTGGACCCTGGTAGGGGCCGGCGTGTTCAGCCTGGAGCAGACCCGCCGCGACGAGGCGTCGCTGATTCCCGAGGGCGTGCACTGGATCCGGGAGGCGGCCGCCAGCTTTGATCCAGCCGCCAACACGGTGACCACCAGCGGCGGCACCAGCCTCAGCTACGACGTGCTGATCGTGGCCACGGGCATCAAGCTCTGCTGGGACCGGATCAAGGGCCTGCCCGAGGCCCTCGGCAGCCAGGGGATCACCAGCAACTACCGCAAGGATCTGCTGGCCTACACCTGGAAGACGATCCAGGAGTTCCAGGGGGGCAACGCCCTGTTCACCTTCCCGCAGACGCCGATCAAATGCGCCGGGGCACCGCAGAAGATCATGTATCTGGCGGACGATGTCTTCCAGCGCTCCACCGCCGTTGCCGAACGCACGACGGTGATGTATTGCACCGCCACGCCGGGCATCTTTGCGATCCCCACCTTCGCCGAACCACTCAAAAAGGTGGTGGCACGCCGGGGCATCCAAACCCGCTTTTTGCACACCCTCAAGGAGATCCGGGCCACCAGCAAGGAGGCCGTGTTCGAGGTCAAGGAGGGTGAGAGCAGCCGCGAGGAGGTGATCTCCTTCGGCATGATTCACGTCACCCCGCCGATGGCAGCCCCGGATGTGGTGGCCGAAAGCCCCCTGGCGGTGCAGGGCCCCGGCGGCTGGGTGGAGGTCGACAAGTTCAGCACCCAGCATGTGCGCTATCCGAATGTGTTCTCGTTGGGCGATGTGTCGTCGCTGCCCAACTCCAAGACCGCCGCGGCGATCCGGGGACAGGCGCCGGTGCTGGTGAGCAATCTGCTGGCGTTTCTGGATGGCCAGCCCCTGAGTGCCCGCTACGACGGCTACGCCT